>JBFMCA010000007.1:0-80307 GCA_040754955.1 Acidobacteriota bacterium
TCCGCTCGGCCGTTCGGCCGCCTCGCACAGCCGTGCGACGGCCCGCCGCGATCCGCTGAAGACGCGATTCGACGACATGAACGAGGCAGAGACCGACATCATCACTGGTTTTTCAGCGACCTCCTAGACTAGCCCGGCCGTCGCTGGCGTCCCGGCGTCCCGGAAACGGACGGGCCGTTTCGATTCCGGACCCGCGTCGCGCCCCGGCGGCCCGCTGACGGGCGATTGCCGGGCCCCCGCGTGGCACGCGCCTTGATACTCGAGGGCGGCGGGAGGACGTGATGCTGGGACAGGACGTGAAGCAGGCCATCCGCGCGCTCGCCGCGCGCCAGGCATTTGCCGCCGCGGCCATCCTGACGCTGGCCGTCGGCATCGGCGCCAACATCACGGTGTTCTCCATCGTGAACGCGCTGCTGCTGCGTCCCCTCCCATTCGGTGAGCGGAGCGATCGCGTGGTGACGCTCCATTCGACGCATCGGCTGCAACCCGAGGACTACGGCTGGGGCGATTCGGAGCTGTCGTACGCCGATCTCGTCGACTATCGCGCGGCGCGGACGCTGGAGGGCATCGGAGGCTACCTGGCGCGGAATTTCACGCTGGGCGGCGACCAGGGCGCGGAGCGCGTTGCGGGCGGGTCGGTTACGCCCGATCTGTTCGATCTGCTGGGCGTCGCCCCGATCCTCGGGCGCACCTTCCTGCCCGAGGACGCGGCGCCGCCCGGCCTCGAATCGTCGGTCCTCCTCACCCACGGGCTGTGGCAACGCCGCTTCGGCGCCGATCCGGCCATCGTCGGCCGGGCCATTCTCATCAACGAGATGGCGCGCACGGTCGTTGGCGTGCTGCCGCCCGGCTTCAAGTTCCCGGAGCGCGACGAGCTGTACCTGCCGCTCCGGCTGGACGACGCGCCGCGCGAGGCGCGGGGCGTCAACGCGGTCGCCCTGCTGCGCGAGGGTGTCTCGCTGGCCGAGGCCCAGGGCGAGCTCGACGCCATTGCGGCGCGCCTGGAGCGCGACTACCCGGACACCAACCGCGGCTGGGGCGTGCGAGTCATGCTGTTCCGCGACTCGCAGGTGGACGCCGAGCCGCGGGCGCTGGCCGTGACGCTCATGGCGGCCGTGGCCTTCGTGCTGCTCATCGCGTGCGCCAATCTCGCCAACCTGCAGCTCGTCCGGGGCGCGGCGCGCCAGCGCGAGATGGCCGTGCGGGCCGCCCTGGGCGCCCGTCGCGCGCAGCTGATGAGCGGCCTCATCGTCGAGGTGTCGCTCGTGGCGCTGGCGGGCGCCGGCCTGGGACTGCTGGGCTCGCAGTGGGCCATCGATTTCATCCAGCGGTCGTTCCCCGAGGAGCTTCCGTTCTGGCTGCGCTTCGACGTCGACGTGCGCGTCGCGGTCTTCGCGGTCGCGGCGGCGGCCGTCACGACGGCCATCGCGGGCGTGCTGCCGGCCCTGCGCGCGTCGCGGCCCGATCTGGTGCGCGATCTCAACGCCGCCGGGCGCGGGGTGTCGCTCGGCCGCGCGGCGCAGCGGCTGCAGGGCGGACTGGTCGTGGCGCAGGTGGCGCTCTGCCTGGCGCTGCTCGTCGGCGCGAACCTGATGATCCGGTCGTTCCTGGCGATGCAGGACGCCGACCTCGGCTTCGACCACCGGCCGGTGCTCTCGGCGCGCGCCTACCTGGCCGGTGACGCGTACGACGCGGTGCCGGCGCGGGCGGCCTTCTTCCAGCAGCTCGCCGCGGAACTCGGCGCGCTGCCGGGGGTGACGGCGGCGGCGGCCACCACGAGCATTCCCGGCGACGATGGTGGGTTCGCGGTGCGGCTGGCGATCGAGGGGCGGACGGGCGCGGATGAGGCCCTCGCCGCCATCAGCGTGGGCGTCACGCCTGGCATCTTCGACGCGCTGGGCGTGTCGCTCGAGGCGGGCCGAGCCTTCTCCGCCAGCGAGACGACAGATCCCTCCGCCGCGGTCGTCATCGTGAACCGCGCGCTGGCCGATCGGCTGTGGCCCGGGGACTCAGCCGTCGACCGGCGGCTCGGCGTCTGGTCCGGGGGGCGCCTGGTCTGGCACCGCGTCGTCGGCGTGGCGCCCGACGTGCACTACGAAGAGCCGGGTGAAGCGACCGAGCAGTCGCAGCTCACGGTGTACGTGCCGTACGCGCAACTGCCCGCGCGGACCATGGCGCTGCTGCTGCGCGCGGCGGGACCGCCCGCGCTGCTGGCGGCCCCGGCGCGGGACACGGTGCGGCGGCTCCACGCCGGGCTGCCGCTCTTCGAAGTGATGCCGATGACCGAGCGGCGGCGGTTCACCACGTGGGAGCAGGAGTTCTTCGGCGAGATGATGGGGGTGTTCGCCGCCATCGCGCTCCTGCTGGCCGCGGTGGGTGTCTACGCGCTGCTCCACTATGCCGCCCGGCGACGACTCGTGGAGGTGGGCGTGCGGCTGGCGATGGGCGCCGCGCCGCGCGACGTGGTCCGGCTCTTCGTCGTCCAGGGCGCGCGTGTGGGCGCGCTGGGGCTCGTCATCGGGCTCGCGCTGGCTGCGGCGCTCGCGGCCGGCCTCCGCGGCTTCCTCTGGGGCGTCGAGGCGTTCGACGGCCGGCTCTTCGCGGGGATGGGCCTCGTGCTGCTGGGCGTCGTGATCCTGGCCAGCTACCTGCCGGCGCGACGCGCGGCGCACCTCGACCCGATGATAGCGCTCAGGACGGAATGACCGCGGCCTGGCGGTCGCGCTCGGCCTCGGCCCGCACGGCGCAGCCGTCGAGGTGGTCGTTGACGAGGCCCATCGCCTGCATGAATGCGTACGCCGTCGTCGGGCCGACGAACGTCCAGCCGCGGCGCCGGAGGTCTTTCGACAGCGCCTCGGAGGCCGGCGTCCGCGACAGGGCCGAGAGCGCGCGCCACGTCATGCGGCGCGGCCGCGCCGTCGCCGGCGGCTCGTAGCGCCAGAAGTAGGCGGCGAGCGACCCGCACTCGTCGGCGAGCTCGAGCGCGCGGCGGGCGTTGTTGATGGTCGACTCGATCTTGCCGCGGTGGCGCACGATGCCCTCGTCCGCCAGCAGGCGCCGCACGTCGCGGTGGTCGAAGCGGGCGACGCGCGCGGGATCGAACCCCTGGAACGCGCGCCGGAAGTGCTCGCGCTTGCGGAGAATCGTGAGCCAGCTCAGGCCGGCCTGAAATCCCTCGAGGCAGATCTTCTCGAACAGCCGGCGGTCGTCGACGACGGGCCGGCCCCACTCCTCGTCGTGATACCGCACGTAGAGCGGGTCGGCGCCGGGCCACCAGCAGCGCCGGACACCGTCCGGCCCGGTAACGATCCGATCGGCCGGCACGCCGAGCCGCCCGTGGTGAAACGCCCGCCGGCATTCGACGGGCGATCCATCCCCGCCGGCTGCGTTGCTCCTCCGTCGGATATCCACGGCTATTCCTCAGTCGTCGCGCCTTGCCGTTGGGGCGTCTCGCCGGTCTCGGTGCTCGCCGGGTGTTTCACCACAGGACACTAGCACTCTAGGCGCGCTCCTCGGCCATGAGGGCCGCTTCGGCGACGCGCAGCTCGCGGCGCTTGCGCCCGTCGATCTCCGGGAACGCCGGCTTCAGCTCCTCGAGCGTCCGGACGAGGATGGACGACACGACGAGCCGCGTGAACCACTTGCGATCCGCAGGCACGACGTACCACGGCGCCTGGCGCGTGGCGGTGTGCGCGATCGCATCCTGGTAGGCATCCATGTAGTCGGCGAAGTGCCTGCGCTCGTGCACGTCAGCCAGCGCGAACTTCCAGTGCTTCTCGGGCTCGCGCAGGCGGCTGAGGAAGCGCCGCCGCTGTTCGTCCGGCGAGACGTGGAGGAAGATCTTGCGGACGACGACGCCCTGGCGGCCGAGATAGGCTTCGAACGCGCGGATATCGTCGAAGCGTTCCTTCCAGATGCGCGTCGTGACGACGCGGTCGGGAAGCTGCTGGCGGGCCAGCAGCTCGGGATGCACGCGCACGACCAGCACTTCCTCGTAGTACGAGCGGTTGAAGATGCCGATGTGCCCCCGTCGGGGCAGGGCGCGCGACGCCCGCCAGAGAAAATCGTGGTCGAGCTCCTCGGCCGACGGCGCCTTGAACGCGTGCACGTCGCAGCCCTGGGGATTGACGCCCGACATGACGTGCTTGATGGTGCTGTCCTTGCCCGCGGCGTCCATCGCCTGGAGGATCAGCAGCACGGCCCACCGGTCCTGCGCGTAGAGTCGCTCCTGCAGATCGGCCGTGCGGCGGACGCCCTGTTCCAGCAGGTCGCCGGCGCCGTCCTTCAGATCGAGGCCCGCCGTGTCGCCCGGCTCGTAATGCTTCAGCTTGAACGAACGGCCGTTCGTGACCTCGTACCGGCGGGCGAGAGACGCGAGGGCGTCAGGCGGCATGGGGTATATTTTCTGCGCGTGGAGCGCATTCGAGTTGCCGCCCTGCAGTATTACATACGCCCCGTCGCCCGGTCCGACGAGTTCGCGCGTGCCGGCGCGACCGTGCTCGTCGTGTCGAGCCGCACCGGCGGCCGGCGCGGGTACCCGCGCGTCCGCTCCTGCGCCCGCGCGCGCGCCATCCAGGCGGCCGTCCTGACGCCGAGCGACGTTCCGTTCGCGCGCGACGGCGTGTGGCCCGGGGGTATTCCCAGCCAGGAGAGCATGATCATCGGCGAGCATGACCTGCCGCTCACCGAGGGCAGCAGGACGGGCGCCGCGCTGCTCTCGCGCGACAGCAGGTCGAGCCAGGCGGTGGCCGCGGAGCTGGAGGTCATGACGCCGTGACCGGCGACGCCCGGCGCGTGGTCGTCGTCAACACGCGGCCCGAGCACTTCGCCGGAATCCGGGATCTGACCGGGTCGGTCTACGCCGGCAGCCCGCCGTGGAGCGAGGCCCAGCTCGCCTCGCACGTGAACGTGTTTCCCGAAGGGCAGTTCGTCGCCGTCGATGCGGCCACCTCGGAGGTCGTGGGCATGGCCGCGAGCCTCATCGTGTGGTGGGACGACTACGACGTCACCGGCACGTGGCGCGACTTCACGGCCAACGGGTTCTTCACCAACCACGACCCGGCCAAGGGCCGGACGCTGTACGGGGCGGAGGTGATGACGCACCCGCGGTGGCGCGGACGCGGGATCGGGAAGCTGCTCTACCGCGCGCGGCGCGACCTCGTCGAGCAGCTGCGGCTGCTTCGCATCCGGGCGGGCGCGCGGCTGCGAGGCTACCACCGCTATGCGGACCAGATGGCGGCCGACGACTACGTCGTGGCCGTGATCCGCGGCGAGATTACCGATCCGACCCTGACCTTCCAGCTCCGGCAGGGCTTTCACGTCCTGGCCGTCGTACCCGGATACCTGCGCCACGATCCGGAGAGCCAGGGGTGGGCGGCCGTGATCGAGTGGATCAACGAGAAGGTCGCCACGCCCGCCGACTACGGCCACGGCGATCCGAAATTCGACATCCAACTCCCGCCGCCGGGTGCGCGCGGCGGTTGAACCGGGGGCCTCAGGCCGGCGCGGGGGCCAGCACCGCGAGCACGAGCAGGCGGCCGGGTCCCGTGTTGCGGACGCCGTGCGGCACGCCCTCCGGCGCGACCAGCAGGTCGCCGGCCTGCATCGGCAGCTCGCGGCCGTCGAGCAGGAAGAGTCCCTCGCCCTCGAGCACGTGGTAGACCTTGTCCATGCCGACATGCGCGTGCAGCGCATGGGCCTGTCCCGGCTCGAAGGCGTTCAGCCCGACCAGCAGCCGCGGCGACTCGAAGATGGTGGACTTGCCCATTCTGGCCGACTGATAGACGGCGTGGTCCGCCGGTCGGATTACCGAGGGATGCGTCATGACCGCTCAGTCTAACGGGCCTTCGGCCGGCGCGCGTCGATGTTCAATCGCCAGTAGTCGAGCTCGAAGGGCGGGTCGGTGGCCGCCGCGAGCGCCGTCACCTCGTCGAGGAACCGCTGCCGGAGCGACGCGTCGGGCAGGCGCGACAGGTGCGGGTGGTAGATGACCGTCGTCACGAACTCCCGGTACGCGGCTTCGTCCGGGAAGACGGTGGGCGCCGGCTCCAGCCCGACCGCGATGCCGGTGAAGCCGGCGGCGCGGAGGCGATCCGCCGTGACGGTGTCGGAGGCAAACTCCCACACGCCGGTCCACGACGCGAAGTGCGGCGCAAACGGCGGCCGCCGCATGACCGTCTCGGCCAGCGCGTGCGCGCGATCCAGGTTCGGCCCGCCGCCGCACTGCGCGAACAGGCGCCCGCCGGGCCGAAGCGCGCCGAAGAGGCCCGCGAAGAGCGCCGGGTGGTCGAGCACCCAGTGGAACGTCGCCGTGCTGAAGACGAGGTCGGCCCACTCGCGGAACGGCAGGTCGGGCAGGTGCGCCTGGACGAACGCCACGCGAGCCCCGAAGCGCGGCTCGAGGTGCGCGCGGGCCTCGTCCAGCATGTTCCGCGACCGATCGAGGCCGACGACGCGGCCGTCCGGCACCCGCTCCACGAGCTCGGCCGTCAGGCGACCCGTGCCGCACCCCGCGTCGATGGCGCGCTCGTCGCCTCGCACCTCGAGCCGGGAGAGCACCTTCCGGCCCCAGTTCACTTGCGGCGCCGACACCTTGTGGTACGCCGCCGCGTTCCACTCGCGCGCCATCGGTCAGTACGTCCAGGCGCGAAGGCCGAGCACGCCCCACGACCACAGGAACGCCGATATCGCCGCGCCGGCCAACGCGCAGACCAGCGCGTAGGTGACGAGCGCGCGGCTCGCGCCCTGCGCTGCGGCGCCGATTGCCAGCACGGCAGAGGTCGCGGACGCCACCGGCACCGCCAGCGTGGCCAGGAACCACGTCGCGGTCGCCGCATTGAGCGTGCCCCACTCCGACACCGGGGTCGACCGTGCCGCGGCCGCCACGGCCGCCGCCGACAGCGGGAGCGTGAGCAGCACTGTCTTGAGACCCCAGAAGCCGCGCGGCCGCGCCCGGCCCGCGTGGACCACCCAGCCCGCGAGCGCCAGGATGGGCGTCAGCAGGACGGCCGCCGAGAGCAGCACCGGCACGCGTACCAGCTCGACGCGCCACCTGGACACGCGCTCCGCGTAGACGCCCGTCGCGCCGCTGCCCGTGACGCCCGTCAGCACGCGCCGGCCGTCGTCATCGTCTGCGAACACGAGCGTCGGCAGGATCTGCGATTCGGTGCGGAACAGCCGATCGGACACCGGCAGCAGTGTCGTGGGATCGCCGCGGAGCGGCTCGACGCGCAGCGTGCCGTCGACGACGCGGATGGTGCGGCCGGAGCCGAGCCAGTCGAGGAACGCGAAGGCCTGGTTTCTCGGATTGGCGTCGTGGTAGTAGCCCTCGTGCGCTGCCAGCGCGGCGTGAGGCAGTTCGACCGGGGCGGCGACCGACGGCTCGACGTCGCGCTTCAGGTACCGGATACCGAGCGTCAGGAGTCGATGGAGCGCCGTGCGCGCGCCGGACTGATTGAGCAGCACCACGACCCCGGCGTCCCGTGCAGGCGAGTAGGCGTAGGCGGCGGTGAACCCGGCGATGTTGCCGCCATGTCCCAGCATGGCGTACGGCGTGTCGGTGAACCAGTAGATACCCGATCCGTATCCGTAGCGCAGCCCTGCGCGGAAGGCCAGCGACGTCCGCGGGTGTTCCATGTTGCTCTGGTACTCCGGGTCCACCACGAACGACGGGCCGATCTCGCCCCACTGGAGCAGCATCCAGATGAAGCGCCCCAGGTCGTGGGCCGTCGTGTGAAAACCGCCGGCGGGGCGCAGGTGGACGCGCGGCAGCGGCAGCGCGGTCGTGGAGCCCGCGCGATAGCCGCGGGCCATGTCGGCCTCGTCTTCCCCGGAGCGGCGGAACCCGGAGCGGTGCATGCCCACCGGCACGAGAATGCGTTCCTCGATGAAGTCCTCGAAGGTCTGCCCGCTGATCTTCTCGATGACCGCGCCGGCCACCGCGTAGCCGTGGTTGGAGTACGACATCCGCGTGCCCGGCCGCCATCGGACGCGTCGCGAGTCCGGACTTCGCGCCAGGACCTCGAGCAGCGGCAGGTCGGGGCTGCCGTCCGTGATGTACGTGTCGCGAAAGCGCATGTCGTCGAAGCCCGCGGTGTGCTGCAGGAGGTGGATGACCTCCACCGGGTCGCTCGCGTCCCACGGATTGTCGATGGCGACCTCCGGCAGCACCTCGCCGACCGGCTGCGTGAGATCGATCAGCCCTTCCTCGGCGAGCTGCACCAGCGCCAGGCCCACGAAGGACTTGCTGATCGACCCGGCCATGAAACGGGTGTCGGCGGTGACGGGGATGCGGCGTTCGAGATCGGCGACGCCGACGCCGCCCTCCCACAGGATACCGTCGGCGCCGACGAGCGCGAGGCCGGCGCCGGGCACCCCCGACTCCTCCACGATGCGCGCGGCTGCCGTCTCGAACTCCTCGAGCGACGCGGGCATGGGATCGATCGGGGCCGGCGCCTGCGAGCGCGCCGTGGCGCCGCCGAGCGCCGCTGCCACGGCGAAGAGCAGGGCGCAGGTCGGTGGCGGCCGCATGGCGCGACTATACTTTGGTTCGTGCGGTCCCCGGAGAAACTCGTGGTGTCGGGATCCGAGGTCGGCTCCGACGCCCTGCACGTCGAGCTCGACTCCCACCGTCGGCTGCGTACCCGCAACAAGCTCTATTACCGCTTCAACCACTGGCCCATCTGGATCTTCGTGTTCTTCATCGCGCCCGGGCCGCTGACCTTCGACCTGTTCGAGCGCGGGTTCGACGCGCGCATGGCCGCGTGGCTGGGCGTCGTGCTGGTCGGAACCGGCATCGCGGGCCTGCGCGGGCGGCTGCCGGGCTGTGAAGCCGCGCCGTACATCATCCGCTTCACCGAGGACCGGCCGAACCCGCTGTACCGGCGCGTGTGCTACACCGCCGCCTGGGGCGAGGTCGTGGCGTTCGCCCTCCTGAACATCGCCGGGCTGGTCGTGGCGCTCGCGACAGGGCAGTGGATGCTCAAGGAGATCTACCGCTACGCGTATTTCCCGCTCGCCGGGAGCGTGTGGCTGCTCGGCGCGCTGGGCAGACTCCCGCGCGTGAAGGCGTCCACCGCCGGCGAAGGGCACGAGCGGCGCTACTTCTACGGGGCCGTGTGGGCCGTGACGATTGCCCAACCCGTGCTGTGGCTCATGTGGAAGGCGCTGCCGCGCGGGTTCGAATCGGATCTCTTCAAGCTGGTCGTCTTTGTCGGCCTGCTGGCCTTCATCGGCAACCTCGCGCGCCTCGGCCTCCTCCCGCGCACGCGCCCCATCGTCCCCGGCGAGTGGGCTGTGTCGGATTGAGCGCGGACCCGGCTCTCCCGCTACACCCACGGGACCTCTACCTCGCCCCGTGCCTGCGCCGCCATGACGTCGGGCAGGCCGGCCACCATGTCGAGAACCTCGCGGGGAAAGTCGCGCGGCGTGAAGGTGGCGAGATCGATCGACGCGACGCGGACGAACCCCTCGGCGCGGAGGGCGCCCGTGGGCTCGTCGCGGACCTCGAAGTCGTGGCGCAGGCGGCGCGGGTTCTCGAGCGTGCTGCGGAGGCCGAGCCGGACGATGTCGCCCGGACGCGTCGGCGAGCGGTACGTGATGGACGCCTCCACGCGGGGCATCCCGAAGCGGTTTGCGTCGAGAATCGACTGGCGCGTGCGCCCGAGCACGGCCGCGTAGAGCTCCTCTTCGGCGTCTTCGAACCACCCGAGGACGTTCGGGAACCACACCACGCCGGCCGCGTCGGAATCGGACCAGTGGACCTTCTTGCGCACCTGAAGCCAGGACATGGCGGGACGATAGCAAAGGTTCCGGCCGGTTCCGAAGGGTTCCGAGGGGCTGGGGAGGTTCGGCTATGCTGTCGGACCGTGCAGGGCTGGCAGGGCTGGGATGAGTATGCGCCGTTCTACGACTGGGAGAACGCGCAGACCGTTGGACGGCGGGACGTGCCGTTCTGGCGCCGCGTGGCGGCACCGGTGGCGGGGCCCGTGCTGGAGCTGGGCTGCGGCACCGGCCGGGTCCTGTTCCCGCTCGCGAAGGACGGCGTCCGCATCGTCGGTATCGATCGCTCCGAGCCGATGCTGCGGCGTGCCCGGATGCGCGTGCGGCGCGTGAAGGTCGGCGGCCGCGTCCACCTCATCCGCGGCGACATCCGCCACCTCCCGTTTTCGGATCGGCAGTTCCCGCTCGCGATCGCGCCGTACGGCATCCTGCAGTCGCTCCTTCGCGAGCGCGACCTGCAGGCCACGCTGGCGGCGGTGCGTCGCGTCCTCGAGCCTGGCGGCACGTTCGGGATGGAGCTGGTTGCCGACCTGCCGGCGTGGGAGGAGTACGAGCGCCGCGTCTCCTTCCGCGGCCGCCGCGGCGCCAGCCGCATCGCGCTGGTCGAGTCGGTCCGGCAGGACCGGGCACGGCGCCTGACGTGCTTCGACCAGGAGTACACCGAGCGGCGCGGACGGGTCGTCCGCCGCCACACCTTCACGCTCACGTTCCGCACGCTGTCGGTGCCCCAGATGACGCGCCGCCTCGACAAGGCCGGCTTCGAGGTGCTCTCGCTCCTCGGCGACTACCAGGGCGGCCCCTGGGACCGCCGGGCCGAGACCTGGATCGTTCTGGCACGCCGGCCGCTCCGCGGGTAAAATATAGAGTCCTTTACCTTTCCCGAGTTTTCTGGAGCACCCATGTCCGGCCATTCCAAGTGGCACACCATCAAGCACAAGAAGGGCGCGGCCGACGCCAAGCGCGGCAAGATCTTCACGCGCATCATCAAGGAGCTGACCATCGCCGCCCGGAACGGCGGCGGCGATCCGGCGACGAACCCGCGGCTCCGGACCATCATCGCCGAGGCCAAGTCGGTGAACATGCCGGCCGACAACATCAAGAAGGCGATTCAGCGCGGCACGGGCGAGCTGCCGGGCGTCTCCTACGAGGAAGTCACCTACGAGGGCTACGGTCCCGGCGGCGCGGCGCTCATCATCGAGACGATGACCGACAACAAGAACCGCACGGTGGGCGAGGTGCGGCACCTGCTGGAGAAGCACAACGGCAACCTCGGCGCGGCGAACTCGGTGGCCTGGATGTTCCAGAAGAAGGGCTACATCGTCGTCGACAAGGCGGCCGTTGCCGAGGAGACGCTGCTCAACGCGGCCCTCGAAGCCGGCGCGGAGGACATGCGCGACGACGGCGACTCGTGGGAAGTGCTGTGCGACCCGTCGGCATTCGAGGCCGTGCGCGACGCAGTGAAGGCGCTCGGCGTGGTGCCGGCGTCGGCGGAAGTCGCGATGCTGCCACAGAACTACGTGAAGCTCGAAGGCAAGGACGCGACCGCGATGGTGAAGCTGATGGGCGCGCTCGACGACCACGACGATGTGAAGCACGTGTGGTCGAACTTCGACATCGAGGAGAAGGAGATCGAGGCCTCCCTGGCGTGAGGGTGTTCGGCATCGACCCCGGCTCCGACCGCACCGGGTACGGGTGCATCGAGAGCGACGGCCGGCGGCACCGCCTCGTGGTGTGCGGCGCCGTGCGGACCGGGGCGTCCACGTTTGCCGACCGGCTTGCCGTCATCCACCACGAGTTGACGGCGCTCCTGGGGGACACGCGTCCCGCCTTCGTGGCCATCGAAAGCGTCTTTCACGCCGCGAACGCGCGGAGCGCGCTCAAGCTGGGGCACGCGCGCGGCGTGGCGATGCTGGCGGCGGTGCAGGCGGGCGTGCCGGTCGTGGAGTACTCGCCGGCCGAGATCAAGCGGGCGGTGGTCGGGTATGGGCGCGCCGAGAAACCGCAGGTGGGCCAGATGGTGAAGCTGCTGCTCGGGCTCGAGCGCGTGCCGTCGCCGCACGACGCGGCGGACGCGCTGGCCGTGGCGATCTGCCACCTGCACCACGGGGGTCGGGCCTCTTCTTACGGACACCGTAGGAAGAGGCCCGACCCCGGTAGCAGCCGGCCGCGCACCTGGCGGCAGTACCGGCCCGCATGATCGCGTTCCTTCGGGGGCGCGTGCACGAGAAGCACCCCAACCGGATCGTCGTCGACGTGAACGGCGTGGGCTACGACGTGGCCGTGCCGCTCTCCACGTTCTACGCGGCCGGCGAGGTCGGCGCCGGCATCGAGCTCCGCATTCACACGCACGTGCGCGAGGACCAGCTCGCGCTCTACGGGTTCGGCACCGCGCTGGAGCTCGCCGTGTTCGAGCGGCTCATCGGCGTGAGCGGCATCGGCCCGCGGCTGGCGCTGGCGGTGCTGTCGGGCATCGAGCCGGCGGAGCTCGTGGCGGCGGTCGGACGTGGCGATGTGGCACGGTTGACGGCCATCCCGGGGGTCGGCAAGAAGACCGCCGAGCGCATCGTGGTGGAGCTCCGCGACCGGCTGCCGCAGGCGGCTGGCGCGGCGGGCGGACGGGTTCCGGCCGCGGCGCCCCTCGACGCGCTGCGCGACGACCTCGTGTCGGCGCTGGCCAATCTCGGGTACCATCGGCAGGCCATCGACAAGGCGCTCGATCGGCTGCTCCGCGACGGGGAGCCGCCGCCGTTCGAGCAGGCCCTGCGCGCGGCGCTCAAGGATCTCTCCCGTGTCTAGCGACAGCCGGCTCACGTCGGGCACGCCCCTCGCGGAGGAGGCGCAGTTCGAGCAGGGGCTCCGCCCGCGCCGGCTCGACGACTACATCGGCCAGGACCGCGTGCGTGAGAACCTGCAGGTGGCCATCGAGGCGGCCAACCAGCGCGGGGACGCGCTCGATCACGTGCTGGTCTACGGTCCGCCGGGGCTGGGCAAGACGACGCTCGCCTACGTCATCGCGACCGAGCTGGGCGTGCCGATTCGCACGACGGCCGGCCCGGTCATCGAGAAGCCCGGCGATCTCGCGGGCATCCTCTCGAACCTGCAGGCGCGCGAGGTGCTCTTCATCGACGAGATCCACCGCCTGCCGCCGGCCATCGAGGAAATCCTCTATCCGGCGATGGAGGACTTCGAGCTCGACATCGTCATCGGGCAGGGGCCGGGCGCGCGGTCGGTGAAGGTGCCGGTGGAGCGGTTCACGCTCGTGGGGGCGACCACACGGGCGGGGCTGCTGACCTCGCCGCTCCGGGCGCGGTTCGGCATCGTGCACCGGCTGGACTTCTACACCGAGCGCGACATCGAGGAGATCGTCCGGCGGTCGGCCCGCATTCTGGGCGTGGAGGCCGTGGGCGGGGCCGCAGGCGAGATCGCGCGGCGCTCGCGCGGCACCCCCCGGATCGCGAACCGGCTGCTGCGGCGCGTGCGCGACTACGCGCAGGTGCGCGCGGACGGCCGGGTGACGGTCGAGGTCGCGCAGGCAGCCATGCGGATGCTCGACGTGGACGAGCGCGGCTTCGACGAGCACGATCGGCGCCTGCTCGGCACGATCATCGACAAGTTCGGGGGCGGCCCGGTGGGCCTCGGCAGCCTCGCCGCCGCGCTCGGCGAGGAAGAGGACGCCATCGAGGACATTCACGAGCCGTTCCTCATCCAGCTGGGACTCATCGAGCGCACGCCGCGCGGCCGGATGGCCACGGCGCGCGCCTTCGAGTACTTCGGGCGCAAGGCGCCCGGAAAGGGACTCTTTTGACGGACCTTCTTCGCGCCAACCTGGCGGGCCGGGCTCCGATCCGCCGCGCCGAGATCAAGAGCCTCGCGACGTTCGTGCCGCCGCGCGTGCTGACCAACGCCGACCTCGAGAAGCTGGTCGACACGACCGACGAGTGGATCATGCAGCGGACCGGCATCCGCGAGCGGCACATCGTCGATCCGGGCGTGGCGACCTCCGACCTGGCGGCAGAGGCCGCGCGCGAGGCCATCCGGCGAGCCGGCCTGACGCCGGACGACATCGACGTCATCATCGTCGGGACGGTCACGCCCGACATGCTGTTCCCGGCCACGGCGTGCCTCGTGCAGCACAAGATCGGGGCGTCCCGGGCGTGGGGGTTCGACCTGTCCGCGGCATGCTCGGCGTTTGCGTACGCGCTCACGGTGGGCAGCCAGCTGGTGGCGGCGGGCGGCGCGCGGCACGCGCTCGTGATCGGCGCCGACGTGATGTCGAGCATCATCGACTACACGGACCGCGCCACGTGCGTGCTCTTCGGCGACGGCGCGGGCGCCGTCGTGCTCGGCGAGGCCGCCGACCCGGCGTTCGGCGTCCTCGATTTCGAGCACGAGATCGACGGAAGCGGCGGCACCGCGCTCTGCATGCCGGCCGGCGGCAGCAAGCTGCCCTCGTCGCGCGAGACGGTCGAGCAGCGGCTGCACTACGTGAAGCAGGACGGCCAGACGGTCTTCAAGTTCGCGGTGCGGCGGACCGGCGACGTCTGCCTGCGGCTGCTCGAGCGCAACGGCCTGACCGGCCAGGACATCGACCTGTTCGTGTCGCACCAGGCCAACCGCCGCATCATCATGGCGGCGGCGGATCGCCTCGGCCTGCCCGAAGAGAAGGTCATCATCAACATCGAGCGATTCGGCAACACCACGGCCGGCACCATTCCGCTGGCGCTGAACGACGCGGTGAACGAGGGGCGGCTGAAGAAGGGCCACCTGGCGCTGCTCGCGTCGGTCGGCGCCGGCTTCACGGTCGGCGCCGTGCTGGTGCGGTGGGGGTTCTAGCAGCTCGTGGCGGAACGTCTCGCCGGGCCTGTCGCCACGGGCTGGCGAGGCCCGCTGCGGCATCTGTCAATTGATGTCAAGAACGCCCACCATAGACGATTGTTTCACAACGAGGCATTGATGCCGATGCCTGCCCGGGTGAAATAGCCATCAAATATCAGAAAACAAAGAGTTAATAGGTTGTGGTCCGTTGCGACGCACGCCATCGTATGTGTGTCGATTCGGATCATGCCTGTTAAACTACGTCCATTCATATATTTGTAGTCACCATGTGGCCAAGCTCCGGCGCGTGTCTGTCTTGAAACGGATCAATGTGTCGCCCCTGGCACCCTCACGCAGGTGATCTATGTGTCCTATAAAGTGCTTTCAGTGAACACGATCGCGCATTCTCGCGTCGGGCCGTCCGATGTGGCCGACGGATTGCTGTGCCTGCGGCGTGCGACCGAGTCCGCTCCCCGTCATCGCAGTCGTGCTGGTCCTCGTCGGGCTGGTGGCGGCCCCGGTAGCGGCTGGGTCCAACCACAGGATCGACAAAGCCCTCCGCGACGCGCTCCGGAACCAGAACACCGAGCAGAAGGTCATCGTTCGCGCAAAGGCCGGCTACCGGAACTGGCTGCGGCAGGAGCTTCGCAAGCAGGGCAAGACAATTGAGTCCGAGCTCCCGAGCGTCGAGGCCCTCACGCTGAGCCTCGACTCGCGCAGCATTCTCGCCCTGTGCGCGAGCGCTGCCGTCGAGGGCTGCCATTCCGACGCCGAGGTGATGCCCACCGGGGCGGCCCCGCGCGTGTCCGCGCGGACGTCGGCGGACAAATCGTCGTCGCCCGCGAGGTCCGCCAGGACGCCGGCGAGGCTGCCGGCTGCCAAGGCGCCGGCGGTGAAGGAGGCGGCCGCCGGGAAGACCGCCAAGGCCCCGGCGTCGAAGACCGCGGCCGGTTCGCCGGCGCGGCTGAAGCGCCTGGCGCGTCGGACGGACGCCTACGCGAGCCACTACGTCAACACCATGCTGGGCTCCATCGGCGTCGAACCGAGCTTCGGCAACGGCGCCGGCGTGACGGTGGCGGTCATCGATTCCGGCATCGAGCCGAGCAACGCCTTCGTCGACGACAGCGGCCGCAGCCGCATCGTGGCGTTCTACGACTTCACCAAGGGCGGGGGGCGCACGCGGGCGTACGACGACTACGGGCACGGCACGCACGTCGCCGGCCTCATCGGCGGCCGTCAGTACCTCGGCGACGTGCAGTTCGAGGGCGTGGCGCCGTCGGTGAACTTCGTCGTCGCCAAGGTGCTCGACCAGAACGGCCGCGGGAAGACCAGCACGGTCATCCGCGCCATCGAGTTCCTCGTGGCCAACCACGTCAACGGCACGCGCCGGATTGACGTGATGAACCTCTCGCTCGGCCATCCCATCTTCGAGCCGGCAGCCACCGACCCGCTGGTGCAGGCCGTGGAGATGGCCGCGCGCGCCGGCATCGTCGTGGTCACGTCGGCCGGGAACTTCGGCCAGAACCCGGAGACCGGCGAGACCGGCTACGCCGGCATCACGTCGCCGGGCAACGCGCCGTCGGCGATCACGGTCGGCGCGTTCGATCACAAGGGCACCGTCGACAGGATGGACGACCGCGTCGCGCCGTACAGCTCGCGCGGCCCGACGTGGTTCGACGGCTATGCGAAGCCCGACCTGGTCGCGCCCGGCCACTTCCTCGCGTCCGAGGCCGCGACGTCGAGCGCGCTGTACGCGGCGTACCCACAGCTTCGCAGGAAGGGGCCGACGGGCAAGACGTTCCTGCAGCTGAGCGGCACGAGCATGGCGGCCGGCGTCGCTACGGGCGTGGTGGCGCTCGTCAAGCAGGCCCAGCCGCGCGTGACGCCGAACCTGGCGAAGGGCATCCTGCAGTTCACGGCCATACCGCTCGCGACGGGCGAGGTCGACGCGCACGGCGTGCCCGTGTCGTACGACCTGCTGACGCAGGGCACGGGCGGTGTCAACGCCGAAGGCGCGGTGCGCCTGGCGATGAGCATCGACCCGTACCAGGGCGCCGGCCGGATCCCGGGTCCGTGGGTGACCGACCTCTGCCGCCGCGACGGGCTCGCGCCGACGGCCCAGGGCGCCTGCTCGACGGTCTATGCGGGCGTGCGGCACGCCTGGGCCGGCAACATCGTCTGGGGCGCGAACATCGTCTGGGGCGACTCGGTGTTCTACAACCTCCCGATCTGGGGCCTCAACATCGTCTGGGGCGCCAACATCGTGTGGGGCATGGACGTGTTCGACGGCGCCAACATCGTCTGGGGCGCCACGCTCGACGAAGGCGACAACATCGTCTGGGGCAACAACATCGTCTGGGGCAACAACATCGTCTGGGGGAACTCCTTCGACGACAACATCGTGTGGGGCAGCAACGTCGTCTGGGGGAACACCTTCCTCCGCTCGAAGGACCCCGCGCGCCCGCTGTTCTTCGACGACAACATCGTCTGGGGCAACTTCACGGACGACAACATCGTCTGGGGCAACGTCTTCGACGACAACATCGTGTGGGGCAATCGCTCGCCGCGCGCCGACGGCGACGACAACCGCGGCCAGAGCTTCGACGACAACATCGTGTGGGGCATGCGCCTGAACGGAGGGCGCGAGTAATGGAGAAGATGCCCTTCCGCGAGGCGCTCGAGACCACTCCGATCGCGACGACGGCAGAGGTGCCGTCGGTCGTCACGACCGACTGGAAGACGGGCCTGCCCCTGCTGGCCGGCGCGGGATTCACGTTGCGTGAGTTGGAGCTCCGGGACGCGCCGTCGCTGCTCGCCATGCTCACCACCGACGAAGTGGCTCGGTTCATCTCGCCGCCGCCGACCACCGTCGAGGGGTTCGAGCGGTTCATCCACTGGACCCGCCAGCAGCGCGAGGCGGGCCAGTACGTCTGCTTCGGGGTCGTGCCGGCCGGCATGAGCGTGGCTATTGGGATCTTTCAGGTCCGGGCGCTCGAACCCGGGTTTGCCACGGCCGAATGGGGTTTCGCTTTAGGTTCGGCTTTCTGGGGGACCGGGCTGTTCGTAGAGGGTGCCCGCCTCGTCGTGGATTTCGCCATCGAGACGCTTGGCGTGCACCGGCTGGAGGCCAGGGCGGCCATCAGCAACGGTCGAGGTAACGGCGCACTGCGCAAAATTGGGGCGATTCAGGAAGGTGTTCTCCGGCGGTCATTTCTGCGAAAAGGGAGTTTTCAGGACCAGGCACTCTGGTCTATCCTTGACGAGGAATGGCGACTGGCGAAGGCCGTCTGGGGCCCGCGCGTCGTTCACTAACCCCCCGTGTCGGTAGTCGTACGGCTCGCAGCCTCCGGCTGACGGAGGCGGGGCCGTTGTGTTTTTTCTCGCGGGCCGTGCGACCGGTCGCGAGTGTGGTCGTCAACCCTGGAGACGCTGCATGAATCCCACGCGGGCGGTGCGCCCCGCGGTCTTCGGGCTCGTACTCGGCTTGTGGCTCATTGCCCCGCCGGTCGCGGCCCAGACTGCCGATCACGCACCACCAGGTACTGAGAAGCTCGACGCCGCGGTCCGTGAGGCGGTCGCCAGCGGACGCTCGTTCCGCGCCATCGTGCGACTGCGGTCTTCGGACGCCTCGTCGCGCGAGGAAGCCCGGCGCGCGGTGCGCGCCTTCGGTGGCAGGGTCGATCGCGAGCACGCGGTGATCCCCGCCCTCAACGCGGAGATCGACGCGGCAACGGCGATGGCCCTCGCCGCCAGTGACCGGGTTGCCGGCGTCTCGATCGACGCGGAGATCCGCGCGGGCAGCGTCGTGGGGTCCGCGCTGACGTCGGAGGCGAACTCGACCCGGTACCGCCAGGCAAGCGGACAGTCGGGGCAGGGCCGGCGGGGCATCACGGTCGCGATTGTCGACTCCGGCATTCAGCCCCACGCCGACCTGCCTGCGGAGCGGGTCCGGGCGTTCATCGATTTCGTCAACGGCCGGAGCGAACCCTACGACGACTTCGGGCACGGCACGCACGTGGCCGGCAGCGTGGCCGGGGCCGGCGGCATGGCGCCCGGCGTGGACATCGTCTCGCTGAAGGTGCTCAGTGGCACGGGCTCGGGCCGCACGAGCGACGTCATCGCCGCGCTCGAGTGGGTCGCCGCCAACCATCGCGCCTACAACATCCGCGTCGTCAACCTCTCGCTGGGCCACCCGGTGTACGAGCCGGCGGCGACCGATCCCCTCGTGCAGGCGGTCGAGGCGCTCTCGCGGCGCGGCATCGTCGTGGTGGCGTCGGCCGGCAACATGGGCATCGACCCGCGCACCAACCGCGTCGGCTACGGCGGCATCACGGTGCCGGCCAACGCGCCGTCGGCGATTGCCGTCGGCGCCGTCGAGGACGCCGGCGGTCGGCGGTCGCAGGCGCGCGTGACGGACTACAGCTCGCGCGGGCCGACGCGGTTCGACCTGCTGGCCAAGCCCGAGGTCGTCGCCCGCGGCCACAACGTGGTGTCGCTCGGCGCCCCGGGCAGCTATCTCTACGAGATGTACCCGGCGCTGCGCGCCGACGACGGCGGCAACCCGTACCTCAGGCTCTCCGGCACGAGCATGGCCGCGGCCATGGTGTCGGGAGCCGCGGCTCTGGTGCTCGAGAGCGACCAGCGGCTGTCGGCTGCCGCCGTCAAGGCCGTGGTGCAGTTCACGGCTCAGCGGCTGCCTCGGTACGACGTCCTGACGCAGGGCGCGGGCTACCTGAACGTCGCGGGCGCGCTGCGGGTTGCGCAGCTCATCGACCCGACCGTGCGGGTGCCCTTCTACTGGCTGAGCACGCGTCAGCTGCCGCTGCCATACGACCTGTACGGGCGCGAGCGCGTCGCGTGGAGCAAGACCGTGCTCTGGGGCGATCGGCCGCTGCTCGGCGACTCCGTCTACTTCCACTTCGCCGCCTGGGACGACAACGTGGTGTGGGGCAATAACGTTGTCTGGGGGAACAACGTCGTCTGGGGCAACAACGTGGTGTGGGGGAACAACGTCGTCTGGGGCAACAACGTCGTCTGGGGCAACTGCGTCGGCCGCGGCTGCGACAACGTCGTGTGGGGCAACGACGACGACAACGTGGTGTGGGGCAACCGCCGCGGCGACAACGTCGTGTGGGGCAACTTCGACAACGTCGTCTGGGGCAACAACGTCGTGTGGGGCAACAACGACGTGGTGCTCGGCACCTGGGCGGCCAACGTCGTCTGGGGCTTCTGGGACGACAACGTCGTGTGGGGCAACGTCACGCGCGACGCGGTCCGGACCGGCAACGTCGTCTGGGGCAACGATTGGCTCGACAACGTGGTCTGGGGGAACTGCGACAACGTGGTCTGGGGCAACGACGACAACGTGGTGTGGGGGAACAACGTCGTCTGGGGCAACTGCGACGGCGTGAACGGCGACAACGTGGTCTGGGGGAACAACGTCGTGTGGGGCAACAGCCTCGCCGTTCTCACAGGGGAGGTGCAGTGATGAGGAAGATGCACTCCCAGACCGAGTTGATGCGAGCCACCACCATGGCGACCCCGACAACGGCCACGACGACCACGACGCCCGCGACGACGCCGGCTGTCGCCGCGCCTTCCGCGCCCGCCGCTCCGACCGCGCCCGACTGGCGGCAGCGCCTGCCGATCCTCCGCGGCGAGGGCTTCACGCTCCGTGAGCTCCGCGTCGAGGACGCGCCCGCGCTGATGACCATGCTAACGACGCCCGAGGTGGCGCGGTTCATCTCGCCGCCGCCGACGAGCATCGAGGGCTTCGAGCGGTTCATCGAGTGGGTCGATCGCGAGCGCGAAGCCGGCAACTACGTGTGCTTCGCCGTCGTGCCCGACGGCGCGGAGGTGGCCATCGGCCTGTTCCAGGTCCGCACCCTCGAGCCGGGCTTCGGCACGGCCGAGTGGGGCTTCGCCCTCGGCTCGCCGTACTGGGGCCGGGGCGTTTTCACCGACGCCGCGCGCCTCGTGCTCGACTTCGCCTTCGAGGTCCTCGGCGTGCACCGGATGGAGGCCCGCGCCGCCGTCGCCAACGGGCGCGGCAACGGCGCGCTCCGCAAGCTCGGCGCCGTCCAGGAGGGCGTGCTGCGGCGCGCGTTCCTGCGACACGGCCAGTATCACGACCAGGTCCTGTGGTCGATCCTCGCGGAAGACTGGCGCTTCCTGCGGCTCGATCGCCGGGTCCGGGTGCACTGAGAGCGTCGTTAGTCACAGCACGTGGCCCGGGCACTCCCCAGGGTGCCCGGGCTTTTTTGTGCCCGATGCGCGTCTCCGAGTTCGACTTCGACCTTCCCGCCGAGCTCATCGCGCAGGATCCCCCGGCCGACCGCGGCTCCTCCCGGCTCCTCCACCTCGATCGCCACTCCGGCGCCGTACGGCACCTCCGGTTCGCCGACCTCGGCGACGTGCTCGCGCCGGGCGACGTCCTTGTCGTGAACGACACGCGGGTGTTTCCGGCGCGCCTCCTCGGGCGTCGGCTCCCCGGCGGCGGCGCGGTCGAGTGTCTGCTCGTGCGCGAGCACCAGCCGGGCGTCTGGGAGGCGCTCGTGCACCCCGGGCAACGGCTGCGATCGGGGTCGCGCATGGAGTTCCCGGAGAGCGGCCCCGTACGGCTGGAGGGCGAGGTCCTGGAGCGGCACTTCCACGGACGCCGCACCGTGCGGCTCTGGTCGACCGCCGGCGACCCGCTCGAGGCGGTTCTCGACGAGATCGGGCATGTGCCGCTCCCGCCGTACATCCACCGCGGCGATCGGCCGGCGGATCGCGACCGCTACCAGACGGTGTTCGCGCGCGCGCGCGGCTCCATTGCGGCGCCCACGGCGGGGCTCCACTTCACCCCCGCGCTGATCGAGGCGCTCGCGTCCCGGGGCATCGATCACGTCACGGTGACCCTGCACGTCGGGTACGGCACCTTTCAGCCGGTCCGCGTCGACGAGGTGGAGGCGCACCGGATGGAGGCCGAGCACTTCGAGGTGGTGCCCGAGGCCGCCGAGCGCATCTCGCGCGCCATGGCCGAGGGCCGTCGCGTGGTGGCGGTTGGCACGACCACCACGCGGACCCTGGAGTCGCTCGATCCAGCCCCTGGCGGGGGCGTGCTCCCCGGCCGCGGCGAGACGGCGCTCTTCATTCGCCCTGGCCACCGGTTTCGTGTGGTCTCGGGCCTTGTGACGAACTTCCACCTGCCTCGCTCGTCGCTCCTCATGCTGGTGGCGGCGTTTGCGGGCCGGGAGCCCGTGCTGGCCGCGTATCGCGAAGCCATCGCCGCGCGATACCGGTTCTATAGTTATGGCGACGCGATGGTGGTGGTGTAGAGCAGGCGCTGCGCTAGAGGCTCTGTAGGCGCTGCCCCAGCGCCCTTCCCGAGGCGACCATGAAGCTCCCGTACGAAGAGTTCGATCTGGCGGGCGTGCGGACGTATCCGCTGGCGTCCCGTTCGAGCAAGGTGCAGGTGGACGCGTTTGCGAAGCCGCACGCGGCGGGCGGGTCGTTCCGTGGGTGGCTCGACGCGCTGCCTGACGTGCTCGCCGCGGGCGACCTGCGCGCGGTGGTCGATGCCATGGCGGCGGCACACCGTGCGGGGGCGGGCATCGTCTGGGGCCTTGGCGCTCACGTGCTGAAGACCGGCCTCTCGCCAATCGTGATCGACCTGATGGAGCGGGGGCTCGTGTCGGCGCTCGCCCTCAACGGCGCGGGCGTCATCCACGACTTCGAGATTGCGCTCGCCGGGGCGACCTCCGAGGACGTCGACGAGGCGCTTGGCCCGGGGCGGTTCGGCATGGCCGAGGAGACGGGCACGCTGCTCAACACCGCCATCAACGACGGCGTCGCGGCGGGGCTGGGGCTCGGCCAGGCCGTCGGCCGGTTCCTGCTCGCGCGCGGCGCTCCACATGCGCGGTACAGCCTGCTCGCGGCCGCCGCGCGGCTCGAGATCCCCGTCACGGTGCATGTGGCGATCGGCACCGACATCATCCACATGCACCCGCTGGCCTCGGGCGCGGCGCTCGGCGAGGGGAGCCTGCGCGACTTCCGCTATTTCGTGTCGTCGGTCGCCCGGCTCGGCGGGGGCGTGTACGTCAACTGCGGGTCGGCGGTGGTGCTGCCCGAGGTGTTTCTGAAGGCGGTCGCGCTGGCCCGGAACCAGGGTCACTCGCTCGACGGCCTGACGACGGTGAACATCGACTTCCTGCGGATGTACCGGCCGCAGACCAACGTCGTGTCGCGTCCGACCAGGGGCATCGGCCGGGGGTACGCGCTGACCGGCCACCACGAGATCCTGATTCCCCTGCTGGCTGCGGCGCTCATCGAGGCGGTATAATCACAGGTTCGTGCCGGAGTAGCTCAGCCGGTTAGAGCGAGCGTCTCATAAGCGCTAGGTCGGCGGTTCGAGTCCGCCCTCCGGCACCAGTCCTCTTGCCTTCGCTTCATCAGCGCGTCCGGCGCTCGGTGTCCCGTCACGGCCTGTGGGCCCGCGGCACGCGTGTGCTTGCGGCCGTTTCGGGGGGATCCGATTCGGTGGCCCTCGCGTGGCTGCTCTGGGACCTGGCGCGCGACGGGGACCTGGTCCTGGCGGGCCTCGCGCACCTCAACCACGGCATCCGCGGCGCCGACGCCGACGGCGACGAGGCGTTCACCGCCGATCTGGCGCGACGGCTCGGCGTCGAGTTTGCCAGGGCCGCCGTCGACGTGCCCGCGCTGGCGGCAGCCCGGCGCGTGTCGCTCGAAGTAGCAGGCCGCGACGAGCGCCGGCGTTTTCTCGCGGGCGCGGCGGCGCGCCTCGGCGCGAGCCGGGTGGCCACCGCACACACCCGCGACGATCAGGCGGAGACGGTGATGCTGCGCGTCCTGCGCGGGGCGGGCCTCCGCGGCCTGGCCGGGATTCCGCCCGTCCGCGGCGTGTTCGTCCGCCCGCTTCTCGACTGCACGCGCGACGCCCTGCAGGGGTGGCTGAGGGCGCGCGGCGAATCCTGGCGCGAGGACGTCACCAATCGCGAACCGGGCACGCCCCGCAATCGGCTGCGGCTCGAGGTCCTCCCGTCGCTGCGCGGGGCCTTCAACCCGGCGCTCGACGCCGCGCTCGCCCGCCTCGCGGACATCGTCGGGGTGGAGGATCAGTACCTGGAGGAGCAGACAGCGCGGCTGCTGCCGGATGTCGTCGAGGTGGCGGACAGCGGCGTGCGCGTGGACCTGGCGGCACTGGCGCAGCTGCCCGAGGCGCTGGCCCGGCGCGTTGCCCGCCGGGCGCTCGAAACCGCTGACCCCGGGCGGACGTATGGCATTGAAGAGGCCGACGCGCTTCGTGCGGCGGCAGCCGGCCCCGGCCGGATCGGCTCGGTTGGCCGGCTGCGAATGGAACGAAACGGGTCCGTCGTGGTCTTAACAGACAGGGCCAGCGCCGCGCGGCCGGCGGAGGCGTTCAGCTACCCCTTGACGGTGCCCGGCGTCTGTCCGGTCCCCGAGGCGGGGGTGACTGTCGAGGCCTGCACGCCACGGCCCGCCGGGCCTCGCCTGGACCCACCAGGGGCCGACGAGGTCCAGGTCGACGCGTCGGCGGTCGGCACGCGGCTCGTGGTGCGCAGCCGCCGGCCGGGCGACCGCATCCGGCCGCTCGGGCTCGGCGGCCGCAAGAAGCTGCAGGACCTGTTCGTGGACCGGAAAGTGCCGTGCATCGAACGGGATCGGGTGCCGATTCTGGTGGATGCGCGAGGCCGGATCGTGTGGGTGGCGGGGCACGTCCTCGGCGAGGAGTTTCGGGTCACCCGTGACACCAATGCCGTGGTAGCCTTGAAGTTACGGCGGTTCTGACCGCCGGGAGGCAGTGGTGAATTCGACTCTGAAGAGCCTCGTGTTCTGGATGGTCCTCGTCCTTGTCGGGGCCCTCGTGTGGAATTTCTCCTCCCGGTTGCAGCGCAGCCAGAACGATATCAACTTCAGCGAGTTCATCGCCTGGGTCGACTCCGGCCAGGTGGCCCGGGTGGACATTGTCGGCAGCGAGATCACCGGCGTCACCAAGGCCAACGAGAACTTCCGCACCTACGCGCCCACCCAGTACGAAGGGCTGGCGAACCGGCTGCTCGACCGCAACGTCATCGTGAAGGCGCGGCAGGAGACCGCCTCGCCGTGGACGGCGCTGCTCTACTCGTGGGCGCCGATCCTGCTGATGATCGGGTTCTGGATCTTCTTCATGCGGCAGGTCCAGACCGGCGGCAACAAGGCGCTGTCGTTCGGCAAGAGCAAGGCGAAGCTGTCCTCGTCGGCGCAGAAGAAGGTGACGTTCCGCGACGTCGCCGGGGCGGATGAGGCGAAGGAAGAACTGCAGGAGATCATCGACTTCCTCAAGGAGCCGCAGAAGTTCCAGAAGCTCGGCGGCCGCATCCCGAAGGGCGTGCTGCTGATGGGGCCGCCGGGGACGGGGAAGACGCTGCTCGCGCGCGCGGTGGCTGGCGAGGCGAACGTGCCGTTCTTCTCGATCAGCGGGTCGGACTTCGTGGAGATGTTCGTCGGCGTCGGCGCCTCCCGCGTTCGGGATCTCTTCGAGCAGGGCAAGAAGAACGCGCCCTGCATCATCTTCATCGACGAGATCGACGCGGTGGGCCGGCACCGGGGCGCGGGGCTGGGCGGCGGCCACGACGAGCGCGAGCAGACGCTCAACCAGCTGCTCGTCGAGATGGACGGCTTCGAGTCGAACGAGGGCGTCATCCTGATGGCCGCAACCAACCGGCCCGACGTGCTGGATCCGGCGCTGCTCAGGCCGGGGCGTTTCGACCGGCGCGTGGTGGTGAACCGGCCCGACGTGAAGGGCCGCGAGGGCATCCTCTCGGTGCACTCGCGCAAGATCCCGCTGGCCGACGACGTGGACATCCGCGTCCTGGCGCGGGGCACGGCCGGGTTCACGGGCGCGGACCTGGCGAACCTGGTGAACGAAGCGGCGCTCAACGCCGCGCGCCACAACAAGAAGGTCGTGACGATGGCGGACCTCGAGTTCGCCAAGGACAAGGTGCTCATGGGCGCCGAGCGGCGCTCGATGATCGTCACCGACGAGGAGAAGCGGGTCACGGCGATTCACGAGGCCGGCCACGCGCTGCTGGGCGTGCTGCTGCCGCACGCCGATCCGCTGCACAAGGTCACCATCATCCCGCGCGGCATGGCGCTCGGGCTGACGCAGCAGCTGCCGCTCGAGGAGAAGCACAACTACTCGCGCAGCTATCTCAACGACCAGATTGCGATCCTGCTCGGCGGCCGCATCGCCGAGGAGATCACCACCGGCAACATCACGACCGGCGCCGGCAACGATCTCGAGCGCGCCACCGACCTCGCGCGCCGCATGGTGTGCGAGTGGGGTATGAGCGACGCGATGGGGCCGCTCACCTTCGGCAAGAAGGAGGAGCAGATCTTCCTCGGCCGCGAGATTGCCCAGCACATGGACTACAGCGAGGACACGGCGCTCAAGATCGATGCCGAGGTCAAGCGCATCGTCACCGAGGCCTACACGCGGGCCACCGACCTGCTGCGCGAGCACAAGCAGCCCCTGCTGGCGATTGCCGATGCGCTGCTCGCCCGCGAGGTGCTGGACGCCGAACAGGTGAAGCGCATCGCGCAGGGCCTGCCGCTCGAGGACGCGCCCGCCGCCGACGCGCCGGCCGCCGGCGACGCCCGCGATCGCGCGCGCGACAAGGACCGCCCGTCGCTCGTGCCGCCGCTGCAGAAGCCGCTGACCCAGGAATAGCCACGTACTCCGTCCCTCTCGCCGGCCGGCCGCCGCTCGTCCTCGGGCGGCGCACGCTCGTGATGGGCGTGCTCAACGTGACGCCCGACTCCTTCTCGGACGGCGGGCTTGCGTTCGCGCCGGACGCCGCCATCGCCCGGGCGCTCCAGATGGAGGAGGACGGCGCGGATCTCATCGACATCGGCGCGGAATCGACCCGCCCGGGTGCCGAGGCGCTGGACGCCGCCGAGGAGTGGTCCCGGCTCCAGCACGTGCTGCGAGGGCTCCTCGGCCGGCTTCGGGTCCCGGTGTCGGTGGACACCTACAAGGCCGAGATTGCCAGGCGCGCCATCGACGAGGGCGTGGCGATCGTCAACGACGTGAGCGGGCTGACCTACGATCCCGCGCTGGGCCGCGTCGTGGCCGAGCGCGGCGTCCCGCTCATTCTCATGCACACTCGCGGGCGGTCGCGGCACATGTATCAGGAGGCGCACTACGACGATGTCGTCGGCGACGTGGCGCGCGAGCTGCTGCTCGCGGTCGGGCGCGCCGTGGGCGCCGGCGTGCCGTGGGACGCGCTGCTGCTGGATCCCGGCCTGGGCTTCGCGAAGCTGGCCAAGCACAGCTTGACGTTGACCGCGCGCACGGCGCAGCTCGCCGGACTCGGCCGCCCCCTCGTGGTGGGGCCGTCCCGGAAGTCGTTCCTGGCGGCCGCGGTCGGCCCGCTGCCGGCCGAGGACCGGGACTGGGCCACGGCCGCCGCCGTGACGGCGGCGGTGCTCGGCGGGGCCGCCGTCGTGCGCGTGCATCGCGTGAAGGAGATGATGCAGGTCGTGCGCGTGGCCGACGCGCTCCGCGACGCGCGGACGTAGGCCCGCGGCGGTCCTTACGGTAGGATCGGCCGAGCGATGACCTGGCTCACCGAGCTGCTCCAGCGCCCGCCCGTCACCGGGTGGGACCTGCTCGATATCACGATCGTCGCCGTCGTGATCTACGAGCTGCTGAAGCTGATCCGCGGCACGCACGCGGTGCAGATGGCCATCGGCATCGCGAGCGTGGTCAGCCTCTTCTACGTCTCGCAGGGCTTCCAGCTGGAGACGCTCAACTGGCTGATCCGCAACGTGGTCGGCTACGTCGTCTTCGCCGCGATCGTGCTGCTGCAGGCCGACATCCGGCGGGCCCTCGTGCACATCGGGCAGGCCCCGCTCTTCCGTCGCTTCGCGCGGTCGGAGAGCGACGAGGACACCATCGAGGAGCTGGTCGTGGCCGCGAGCCTGCTGGCGGCCAGGCGCACCGGCGCCCTCATCGTCGTCGAGCGCGGCATCGGGCTGCGCAACTACATCGAGAGCGGGATCCCGCTGGACGCGCAGCTGACCTACGACCTGCTCGTCAGCATCTTCCAGCCCTCGTCGCCTCTCCATGACGGCGCGGTCATCGTGCAGGGCGATCGGGTGGCGGCGGCGGCGTGCTTCCTGCCCCTCACGGTGAACCCGCGGCTCAGCCGGGACCTGGGATCGCGGCACCGGGCCGCCATCGGGCTCACCGAGGAGAACGACGCCGTCGCGATCGTGGTGTCGGAGGAGACCGGGGCGATTTCGCTCGCGCGGGATGGCGACATCGAGCGGCGGCTGCAGCCCGAGCAGCTCCGCGCGCGGCTTCGGGGGCTCATCATGCGGCGCCGCGGCGCCGCCGAGGCCCGCCAGGGCGGATACTCCTTCAGCTGATGGCGTACGCCCCCTTCCGCAACCTCGGGCTCAAGTTCCTGTCGATCTCCATCGCGCTGCTGCTGTGGATGGTGACGGCCAGCGACCGGACTGCGGAGCGTTCGCTCAGGGTGCCGCTGGAGTTCCAGAACCTGCCGCAGGGGATCGAGATTGTCGGCGACACGCCCGACACCATCGAGGCGCGGATTCGGGGTCGGTCCGGCGTGCTGAGCCGGATCGGCGCCAGCGACCTGTCGGCCGTGATCGACCTGCGCACCGCACGGCCCGGGCAGCGGCTCTTCCACATCACGCCGGCGCACGTCAGCGTGCCGTATGGCCTCGAAGTGGTCCAGGTCTCGCCGTCGACGCTGCCGGTATCGTTCGAGACCTCCGGGGTCCGCGTGGTGCCGATCCAGCCCGCGGTGGACGGCCAGCCTGCGCCCGGGTTCGAGGTGGTGCAGGTCACGGTCGAACCCGCGACCGTCGCCGTCGTCGGGCCCGAGAGCGCGCTCCGGCGGCTGCGCGAGGCCATCACCGAGCCGGTGTCGGTCGAGAATGCGTCCCGCGTCATCCGCGAGACGGTCACGGTGGGTGTGGCCGATCCGAGCCTGCGCCTCCGCAGTCCGCAGTCGGCCGTGGTGACGGTGGCCATCGCCGCGGCGTCGTTCGAGCGGACCATCCGGGGAGTCGGCGTGCGGGCCCGGAACCTCGGCGCGGGGCTGCGGGCCGAGGCCCGCCCGTCCCAGGTGGCGGTGACGCTGCGGGGCGGCGAAGGCCGGCTCGCGGCGGTGACGGCGGCCGACGTCGACCTCTTCGTCGACCTCGCCGGGCTCAGGCCCGGGGAGTACACTCTGCCGGTGCGGACCGCGCCGCTCGACCACTTCGCGGTCTCGGCCGTCACGCCGGCGACCGTTATCGTGAGGATCACCGGTTCATGAAGCTGTTTGGCACTGACGGCATACGCGGGCGGGCCGGGTCGCCCCCGCTCGAGCCGGAGACGGTGGCCCGGGTGGGCGCGGCGCTGGCGCGTGCCGCCGCCGCCCGCGGCGCGGCCCTGTCGCGCGTGCTCGTGGGCCGGGACACCCGCGAGTCGGGCCCGTGGATCGAAGCGGAGCTGGCGCGGGGGCTGGCGAGCCACGGCGCGCGCGTCACGAGCGCGGGGGTCATTCCGACGCCTGCGGTCGCGTACCTGACGAGGGCGCTGGGCTTCGACGCCGGCATCGTGATCTCCGCGTCCCACAACCCCTACGAAGACAACGGCATCAAGGTCTTCTCCGGCGCCGGCGAGAAGCTCTCCGAAGCGCTCGAGGCCTCCGTCGAGGCGGCGGTCGCGGACCCGGCGTGGTCGATTCCGCCGGGCGCGCACGCGGACATCGAGCCCGCGGATCTGCGCCGCCCGTACGAGGATCACCTCGAGCGCATCCTCGCCGACGCGGGTCCGCTCACCGGATCGCGAATCGTCATCGACTGCGCCAACGGCGCGACGACGACGATCGCGCCGGAGCTGTTCGCCGAGCTGGGCTTCGACGTCGTTCCCGTCGCCGTCGAGCCCAACGGCCGGAACATCAACCTCGACTGCGGGTCCACGCACCTGGGCGGGCTCCGGGACGCCGTGCGGGTCCGGAACGCCCGTCTGGGCGTGGCCTTCGACGGCGACGGCGATCGGGCGCTCCTCGTGGATCATCGCGGCGAGGTGGTGGACGGCGATGCGCTGCTCTTCATCACGGGGCTCCAGCTCAAGGCGGAGGGCCGCCTGCCCGGCGATGCGATCGTGGCCACGGTGATGAGCAACATCGGCCTCGAGCTGGCGCTCAAGGCGCGGGGCATCGCGCTCGTGCGGTGCCCGGTCGGCGACAAGTACGTGATGGAGGAGATGCAGCGGCGCGGCCTGGCTCTCGGCGGCGAGCAGTCGGGCCACGTGATCTTCGCCGACCATCTGTCCACCGGCGACGGCATCGGCACGGCCCTGCAGGCGCTGCGCGTGATGGCGGTGACGGGTCGCGAACTGGCGGACCTGTCGGCGGAGCTGGTGACGTACCCGCAGGTGCTGGTCAACGTGCGCGTCAAGGCGCGGACGGACTTCCGCGCGAACCCCGCCATTGCCGACGCCATCGCCCGGCTCGAGTCGCGGCTCGACGGGCACGGGAGGCTGCTGGTGCGCTACTCCGGCACCGAGCCCCTGCTGCGCATCATGCTGGAGGGGCGCGACCAGCAGGAGATCCAGGCGTGGGCCCGCGAGCTCGCGGACACGGTGAAGGCGCACCTTGGTTGAGCTGAGCGTCAACATCAACAAGGTGGCGACGCTGCGCAACTCGCGCGGCGGAGCTGTCCCGTCGGTCGTCGACGCCGCTCGGGTGGTGATCGACGCCGGCGCTCCGGGCCTCACCGTCCATCCCCGCGCCGATGGCCGGCACATCACGGCAGGCGACGTGCGCGACCTGGCGGCGGAGCTCGCGCCGCTCCGCGGGCGCGTCGAGTTCAACATCGAGGGCGACCCGCGGCCCGACCTGGTGGAGCTCGTGCTGGACGTCGTCCCCGATCAGTGCACGCTCGTGCCGGTGCGGCCGGGCGAGATCACGAGCCAGGCCGGGTGGCCCGCCGACACGCCGCGCGCGGCGCTCGCGGACGTCATCGACCGGCTCAAGCGGGCCGGCATTCGCGTCAGCCTCTTCGTCGACCCGCACCCGGGTCCCATCCGCTGGGCCCGGGAGATGGGCGCGGATCGCGTGGAGCTCTACACCGAGCCCTTTGCGCGCGCGTTCGAGCGGGGCGCCGAGGCCGCCGAGGCGAGCTTCGGCACCTACGTGGACGCGGCCCACCTGGCGCACGAGCTGGGGCTGGGCGTCAACGCGGGACACGATCTCGACCTCCGCAACCTCCGGCTGTTCCATCGCCTGCCGCATCTCGACGAGGTCTCCATCGGGCATGCGCTCATCAGCCACGCCTTGTTCGTCGGCCTGCGCCGCGCCGTGCTCGACTACCTCGCGGCCGTGCGGGGCGATCGCCCGTGAGCGCGCGGGTCCGCGCCGCGGTGGCACTTGCGGCAGCGGTCCTCGTCGTCGCGGCGCCGACGGCGCGCGCCGGGCGGCCCGTCACGCTGGCGTCGGAGGACGGCACGCCGCTGGCGGGCCAGCTGTACGAAGCGGCGAGCCGGCCGGCGCCTGGCGTCGTCCTGATCCACATGCTGGGCCGCTCCAGGGCCGATTTCGACGGGCTCGCCGGCGATTTGCAGCGCGCGGGGCTGACGGCGCTGGCGCTCGATCTCCGGGGCCACGGCAGTTCGGGCGGGGCGGCCACGCCTTCTGCCGCCATGGTGGCCGACGTCCGCGCGGCCATCGACTGGCTGGCCGCGCGGCCGGGCGTGCGGCCTGACGCGCTCGCGCTCGTCGGCGCCTCGCTCGGCGCCAACCTCGCGCTGCTCGCGGGCGCCGAGCATCCCGCCGTGCGCGGCATGGCGCTGCTCTCGCCGTCGCTGGACTACCGGGGCATCCGGCTCGACCCGGCGCTCATGAAGAAGGCGGGCGCCCGGGCGATCCTGCTCGTGGCCAGCACGGAGGATCCGTACGCGCTCCGCACCATCAGGGACCTGACCGCCGCCAGTCCGATCGCGCGCCAGCAATGGCTGTCCGGGGCCGAGGCGCACGGTACGAGGCTGCTTGCGGCGGATCCCGCGCTCGGACCGGAGTTGGTGGACTGGGCCAGACGGACGTTGATATTCTGATCGTCTATGCGCGCGGACTCTCTCGTGCTCGGCGTGGCGGGCGTGTTTTTCGGCCTGATTCTCGGCTGGGTGATCGGCAGCCAGCAGGTGGCCGGCTCCCGTCCGCCAGCGGCCGCCGCGCCCCAGGCGCAGGCGACGCCTCCCCCGCAGGGCGGCTCGCAGCCCGCCGTTCTCGATCAGGGCCGCGTGCAGGCGCTCCGGGCCGTCGCCGAGCAGAACCCACGGGACGCCGAACCCCGCGTCGCCCTCGGGAACCTCTACTTCGACGCCGAGCAGTTCCAGGACGCGATTACGTGGTACGAAGCGGCGCTCGCGATCAACCCGAACGATCCGAACGTGTCGACCGACCTCGGCGTGGCCTACTACTACACGAACCAGCCCGCGCGCGGCGTGAAGCAGTTCGAGCACTCGCTGTCTGTCGATCCGAAGCACACCAAGACGCTCCTCAACATGGGTATCGTCAAGGCCTTCGGCCTGCAGGACCTGGAGGGCGCGTCGGCGGCGTGGAAGCAGGTGGTGGCGCTGGCGCCGTCGAGCCCCGAAGGCCAGCAGGCCCAGAAGCTGCTCGACGGGCTGGCCAAGGCGCACCCCGGAGGCGGCGGCGCCAGCGGAGGACCTTAGATCGTGCTGCGGCCGCTGCTGCTGTTCCTGCTGGTCCTGCTCGTCCTCAGGGCCGCGTGGCGGCTGCTCGAAGGCGTGGTTCGCGGGGCCTCGGGCATGCCGGCCGGGGCGGCCCGACGGCCGCCGGAGCCGGTGAAGATGGTCCAGGATCCGGTGTGCGGCACCTTCGTCGTGCCCTCCCGCGCCGTGAGCCTCGCCCGCGCGGGCCAGACGCTCTACTTCTGCAGCGACACGTGCCGCGACCAGTACGCGAAGAGAGGCAGTAACCAGTAGCCCAGAGCCCAGAGCTCAGAGCCCAAAGCCCCGAGCCCCGAGCGCCGCCATGCCGACCTACGAAGATCAGATTCGCGCGGACATCGTCGAGGTCGGCCGGCGTCTGTGGGCGCGGGGGTTCGTCGCCTCCAACGACGGCAACATCTCGGTGCGCCTCGACGAGGGGCGGGTGGTGACGACGCCCACCGGGGTCTCCAAGGGGTTCATGACGCCGGACATGATGGTCGTCACGGATCTGTCCGGCCGCAAGCTGGCGGGCGAGCGGAACGCGTCGTCCGAGCTGAAGATGCACCTCGAGGTCTATCGGCTGCGGTCCGACGCACGTGCCGTGGTGCACGCTCATCCGCCGACGGCCACGGGCTTTGCCGTCGCGGGCATTGCGCTCGACCGCGCGGTGCTGGCCGAGGTCATCACCACGCTCGGCAGCATCCCGATTGCGGAGTACGCGACGCCGTCGACCGACGAGCTGCCGGCGGTCTGCCGGAAGTATCTGAAGGCCCACGACGGGCTGCTGCTGGCCAACCACGGCGCCGTGGCGCTGGCGGGCGACGTCTTCACCGCGTACTACCGGATGGAGACCATCGAGCATTTCGCCCGCATCAGCCTCACGGCGCGGCTGCTGGGCCGCGAGCACCTCATCTCGCGCGAGGAGGTGGAGCGGCTGCAGCAGCTGCGCGGGTCGTACGGCATTCAGTCGCCGGCGCCGGTGTGCACGGACGACACGGTGCGGGTGGGCGCGGAAGGCGAGCTCGAGTGCCAGGTCGTGCAGGCGCCCTTCTCGGGGGGGCCGCGCCTCGTGCCGGACACGCCGCTGCCGCGCCCGGCGCGCGAGCCCGCCGGCGTGGGCACGGACGGGGAAATTCGACTAACATACAGCGAGCTGACGGCCCTCATCGAGGATGCCGTCCGGAGTCTGAAGACCTAGGAGCGGGGGCGCAAAGCCCTCGTGGAGGCCGTGATGGGTGAAGCGTTGGGGATGGTCGAGACCAAGGGGCTCGTCGCGATGATCGAGGCGGCCGATGCCATGGTCAAGGCCGCCAAGGTGACGCTTGTCGGATGGGAGAAGATCGGCGCCGGGTATGTCACTGCCGTGGTCCGCGGCGACGTGGCGGCCGTCAAGGCGGCCACCGACGCGGGCGCCGCGGCGGCCCGGCGGGTCGGTGAGCTGGTGTCCGTGCACGTCATCCCGCGCCCGCACGCCAACCTCGAGGACGTCCTGCCGATCGGCAAGGGCAACGCCAAGAGCTAGCGCGCACCCGGCGCCATGCTGCTCGCGCGGATCGTCGGCACCGTCGTGGCGACGCGGAAGGACCCGCGGCTCGTCAGCAACAAGCTGCTGCTGGCGCGCCCGGTGGATCCGCGCGATCGGTCGAAGCTCGACGGCGGCTACCTGGTCGCCGTCGACACGGTCGACGCGGGCGTCGGCGAGACGGTGCTCATCGTGAGCGGCAGCTCGGCGCGCATGGCGTCGGGCATGAAGGACTGTCCGGTCGACGCGGCGGTGGTGGGCATCGTCGACGCCGTCGATCTGGCCGACTGACGAGGTCATGCAGATTGCCCGCGTGATCGGCGACGTCGTCGCGACCCGCAAGGAGCCTGCCTTCGACGGCATCGCGCTGCTCGTGATTCAACCGCTCGCGCACGATCGCACGCCGGTCGGGCGCCCGATCGTGGCGGTCGACACGGTCGGCGCCGGCGTCGGCGAGGACGTGTTCTTCGTGCGGGGCAAGGAAGCCAGCTTCCCGTTCTATCCCCTCGAGGTCCCGGCCGACGCGGGCATCGTCGGCATCGTGGACCACTGGACGACCACCGGCGCATGATCCTGGCGCGTGTCGTCGGCGAGCTCGTCTCGACGCAGAAGCGGCCGCAGTTCGAGGGCGCCACGCTGCTGGTGGTGCAGCCGGAAACGCCGGCGGGCGCGCCGACCGGGGCGACGCTGGTCGCGATCGACTCGGTGGGCGCCGGCCGCGGCGAGCGCGTGCTGGCGGTGCTCGAGGGCCGGGCCGCCGGCGAGGCGCTGGGGCGCCGGCTCGCGCCGGTGGACGCGGCCATCGTCGGCATCGTGGACCACGTCGAGGTGGCGGAATGACGGACGACGAGATCCGGACGCTCGTGCGCGGAGCCATCGCGCGGCATCTGGGCCCGGTCGGCGCGCCAGCCGGCGCAGCGACGGCGAACGCGCTGCATGGCGCAACGCCGGTCGAGCCGCCGGCGTGGCGGGCGCACCCGAGCTTCGGGCGGTTCCTGCTCCCGCGCGATGCCGGCGATGCGTCGTGCCTCATCGAGCCGTCGGTCCGGTGCACGCACTGCGGCTTCTGCCAGTCCTACGGCCACTGAGTCCTGGTGAAGCCGCCGGTCCTCCTCACCCGGAAGGTGCCGAGCGCCGTGGTGGCACGGCTCGAGGACGCCTGCCGTCTCGACCTCTACACGGGACGCGAGGCCATTCCGCGTGACGAGCTGCTCGCGCGGGTGCGGGGCGTCCACGCCCTCATCTGCCTGCTGACCGACCGGATTGACGAGGCCGTGCTCGAGGCGGCCGGGCCGGAGCTGAAGATCGTCGCGGACATCGCGGTCGGCTACAACAACATCGATGTGGCGGCGTGCCGCGCGCGGGGGGTCGTCGTCACCAACACGCCCGATGTGCTGACCAACGCGTGCGCCGATTTCACCTGGGCGCTGATCCTCGGCATCACGCGGCGGCTGGGCGAGGCCGAGCGCCAGCTCAGGCGCGGCGACTGGCAGGGTTGGGCGCTCGACCACATGCTGGGCACGGAGCTCGCCGGCAAGCAGCTCGGCGTGGTCGGGATGGGCCGCATCGGCCGCGCGGTGGCGGCGAAGGCGCCGGCCTTCGGCATGTCGGTGGCCTACACGGCACGGCGCGCCGTCGATCTGCCGGGCGCCGAGCGCATGCCGTTCGACCGTCTGCTGGCCACGTCGGACGTCGTGTCGCTGCACGTGCCGCTGGGGCCCGAGACGAGGCACCTCGTCGATCAGAAGGCGCTCCTCAAGATGAAGCGGACGGCGTTTCTGGTGAACACGGCCCGGGGACCCATCGTCGACGAGGCGGCCCTTGCCTGGGCGCTCGGCCAGGGCATCCTCGCGGGGGCCGCGCTGGACGTCTTCGAGCACGAGCCCGCCGTGCACCCGGCGCTGCTGGGCCTCGAGAACGTCATGCTCATCCCGCACATCGCGAGCGCGACCACGGAAACGCGCACGGCGATGGCCGATCTGGCGGCGTCGAACGTGCTCAACGTGCTGGCGGGCCGCCCGCCGCTGACGCCGGTGCCATGAGGAAGCCCCGCCCCGCGGTCGTCGAGCGCGTCATGCGCACGCTGGCCCGCGAGATCGACGGCATGGAGCTGCCGGCCATCGAGAAGATCTCCGAGAGCCAGAAGGAAGATCCGTTCCAGGTGCTCATCGGCACGCTGCTGTCGGCGCGCACGCAGGACGCCACGACGCTGGCCGCTTCGCGGCGCCTGTTCCGGCGCGCCCGCACGCCGCGGTCGATGGCGCGGCTGCCGGTGGGCGAGATCGAGCGGCTCATCTACCCGGTGAGCTTCTACCGGAACAAGGCGCGGTTCGTGAAGGCCACCTGCGAGGCGATCGTCACGCGGTTTGGCGGGGTCGTGCCCGGCCGGCTCGAAGACCTGGTCACGCTGCCCGGCGTCGGCCGCAAGACCGCGACGCTGGTGCTCATCCTGGCCTTCCAGAGCCACCAGCACATCTGCGTCGATACGCACGTGCACCGCATCTCGAACCGGCTCCGGTGGGTGCGCACGCGGCTGCCCGAGGAGACCGAGCACGCGCTGTACCGGGCCGTGGAGGCGCGGTGGTGGCCCTACCTCAACCTCTACCTTGTGACCTGGGGGCAGAACGTCTGCCGGCCGGTGTATCCTCGATGCGGCGAGTGCGCGCTGGCGGCCGACTGCCCCAGACACGGCGTCACGGCCGAGGGGCGGTCACGGAGCGCGTAGGCGAAGTGGATTCGTTGGAGGTGAACATGTTCGCGCGTGTGCTGGGATCGACCGCGGCGATGGCGCTGGCGGCCCTGCTCGTCCTTCCCGTGTCGGCGTGGGCCCAGGCCCAGACGTCGCCCGGAGCCGGCGACGTCATCGTCCTCGAGACCGAGAAGGGCACGATCGAGATCGAGACCTACCCGAACGAGGCGCCCAGGACCGTGGCGCACATCCTGGGGCTCGTGAAGAAGCGCTTCTACAACGGCCAGCGCGTCCACCGCGTGGTGGCGAACTTCGTCGTGCAGCTCGGCGACCCGCAGACGCGGGACATGACGAAGCAGAAGCAGTGGGGCACCGGCGGCAGCGGCGGCTCGGTTGGCGTGGCGGAATTCTCGAAGACCCGCAAGCACGCGCCCGGCATCGTCTCGATGGCGCATGCCGGCGATCCGACCAAGGCCGACAGCCAGTTCTTCATCTGCCTGGGCACGCCGAGCCATCTCGACGGCAAGCATCAGATCTTCGGCCAGGTCATCAGCGGCATGGACGTCGTGCGCAAGATCGCCGTCGGCGACCGCATCGTCAGAGCAACCGTGCGGGAGGCAAAGTAGCCACCAGCCCCTCGAGCGAGGGATAGCGCGCCACCAGCTCGGCGGGCATCGGCGCCCGGACCGGGTCGTCGAGCAGGTGGCGCAGCATCGTCGCGTTGGCCACGGCCTGTGCGGCGAAGTGGTTGTTCAGGTACAGATAGGCCTTCTTCACCAGCGCGTTCGCGCGCCGCATCGCGTCGGCGAACGGTTTCAGCTCGGCCTCCGAATACAGGTAGTCGTAGCGGTCCTCGGCCTCGGCGTGATCCCACCACGCGGCGGCATTCCGGCCGTGGAAGCGCACGTACAGCAGGCCGCCGGAGCGCGGCTCGAAGTCCTGGACGATGGACGAGGAGAACTTCGGCTCGTCGATGTGGGCCAGCGACACGCCGCGGGCCGCGAGGCGCGCGAGCGCGCGAACGTCGTCGCTCCACGTGCGGTGGCGCAGCTCGACCACCAGCGGGTAGGCCGCGAAGGTCGCCGCCAGCCAGTCGAGATACTCCTGCGCCTCGGGCGTGTTGTGGAAGCTCGGCGGGAACTGGGCCAGCACCGCCCCGAGGCGGCCCGCGGCGGCAAGCGGCTCGATGCCGCCCTCGAACGCCGCGATGTCGTCCCGCGAGATGGGTGCCCGGTCCACCGCCATGCGGGGGTGCGTGAACTTCTGGTACAGCTTCACCGAGAACGAGAACCCGGCGGGTGTGCGGCGCACCCACGACAGCGAGACGTTCGCGCGCGGCTGCCCGTAGAACGTGGAGTTGACCTCGACCGTGTCGAAGCGAGCCGCGTAGAATGCCAGCTCGTCGAAGCCGCGCGGCCGGTCCTCGGGGCGCGGGTAGAAGAGGCCGTCCCACGTCCCGCGCCCGGCGGGGTAGTGCCAGCCCGACGTGCCGATGTGCAGCTCCATGAGAAAATGAGGGTCGGGCCTATTTTCTCCCCGATGCTGACGGTCAACGAAATCTTCCACTCCATCCAGGGCGAGTCCACCCACACGGGCCGCCCGTGCGTCTTCGTGCGGCTGACGGCCTGCGACCTCCGGTGCTCGTGGTGCGATACGCCGTACGCGTTTCACGAAGGGCGCAGGATGTCCGTGGACGAGGTGCTGGCCGAGGTGGCGCGCTACGGCTGCGACCTCGTCGAGGTGACCGGCGGCGAGCCGCTGCTGCAGAGCGACGTGTACCCGCTGATGGAGCGGCTGCTGGCAGAAGGACGCACGGTGCTGCTCGAAACCGGCGGGCACCGCAGCGTCGCCCAGGTGCCGGCCGGCGTCGTGAAGATCGTGGACGTGAAGTGCCCCGGTTCCGGCGAAGCCGACAAGAACGACTGGTCCAACCTGGCCCGCCTGGCGACCCGGGACCAGGTGAAGTTCGTCATCAGGGACCGCGCCGACTACGAGTTCGCCCGCCGCGTCGTGGAGCGGGAGGGGCTGACGGCCCGGACGGCCGCGGTGCTGTTCTCGCCGGTGCACGGCGTGCTCGAGCCGCGCGAGCTGGCTGCCTGGATCCTGCACGATGGCCTGCGCGTGCGACTGCAGCTCCAGGCGCACAAGTACATCTGGGGCGCGGAGGTCCGGGGCGTCTGATGCAGGCGGCGGTCGTGCTCCTGAGCGGCGGTCTCGATTCGGCGACCGCGGCGGCGGTGGCCCGACGCGAGGGTTTCGCCCTGCATGCCCTGACCGTCCGCTACGGGCAGCGGCACGCCCAGGAGCTGGCTGCCGCGCGCGCCGTCGCGCGCGCGCTCGGCGCGGCGCGCCATCTCGAGGTCGATGTCGACCTCCGGAGCATCGGCGGGTCGGCGCTCACCGCCGGCATCGACGTCCCGAAGGACCGCCCGCTCGATCACGCGGACATCCCCGTCACCTACGTCCCCGCCCGCAACACCGTGTTCCTGTCGCTGGCGCTCGGGTGGGCCGAGGTGCTCGGTGCGGCCGACATCTTCATCGGCGTGAACGCACTCGACTACTCGGGCTATCCCGACTGCCGGCCGGCGTTTATCCAGGCCTTCGAGCGCCTGGCTGCGGTGGGGACCCGGGCCGGCGTCGAGGGCCGGCGCCTGCGGGTCCACACGCCCCTGATCTCGATGACGAAGGCGGAGATCATCCGGCTGGGGCTGTCGCTCGGCGTCGATTACGGCCTGACGCACAGCTGTTACGATCCGCCGTCCGACGGCCGACCCTGCGGCCGCTGCGACAGCTGCCGTCTCCGAGCCGCGGGGTTTGCGCAGGTCGGTGTTCCTGACCCGCTCGTCGTCTGACGCCTGCTGCTAGGATCGAGGATCCCTTGGCCCCGCCACTCCGCCGCCGATTCGCTGTCGCCGCCACCGCGGTGTCCATCCCGCTGCTGGCGCTGACGATGCTCTCGGGACGGTTGACCTACCTGCAGGAGCGGGAGGAGCTCGCGCAGGAGACGCGGACGACGGCCGTGACCGTCGTGGCGTACCTGAACCGGATGCTGACCTCCGCCGACAGCGTGGCGGTCGCGCTGGCCGAGCACCCAGCCGTGCGCCAGCTCGACGAGGCCGCGCTTGCCGTCGTGCTGCCCCGACTGACCACGGCCCTGGTCGAGAACATCGTCGTGGCCACGCCCGCGGGGCGGCCCGTGTCGTGGGCGCGGGCGCCGGAGCCTTCGGTCGAGGGCGCGCTCGATCCGTCGTTCCTGGCCCGTGTCGCGGCGGTGGGCCGCATGCAGGTGAGCCGGGTCATGGGTCAGCCGGGCGCGGCGCGCCACGCGGTGGTCATTGCGTACCCGGTCAGGGACGAAGGCCGCACGGTGGCGGCGCTCGGCTTCGTGGTGCGCACGGAGGCAGCCGAGGACGTGCTCCGCAACATCCCGCTGCCGCCGGGGTCGGTCGTGACGCTTTCCGACGATCGGAGCGTGGTGGTCGCGCGCAGCCGCGAGTCCGCGGCGTACGTCGGCCGGGCCATCGAAGCGCCGGGGCAATCGCGGAGCGTCGAGGACGTGCCCTCGAGCGTGATTCGCGTGGGCGTCGACGGCGTGGAGCGCGTGTTCGCCAACGACGTCGTTGAACGGGGCGGCTGGCTGGTGAGCGTCGGCATCCCGACCGCGGTGGCCTGGGAGCGGTCGTGGCCGATCATGCAGCGGAATCTCGCCATACTCGTCGGGGGCGCCGTGCTGATCTCGGCCCTGATGGTCTCACTCGGCCGCCGGTACCTGAAAGCGTTCGACTACTTCGAGGCCGCCGCCGCCCGCGTCGCGGCCGGAGACTTCAGGCCACCGCCTCGCCAGGCGATGCCGGTCCAGGAACTCGAGCGGCTGCAGGCGGCGTTCACCGACATGGCGGTCAAGCTCCAGCGGGCGCACGATGCCATCGAGCACCAGATTGCCGACGAGCGGCGCATGCGGGGCGAACTGCAGTCGCTGCAGCAGCAGGTGATCCGCCAGGAGCGGCTGGCGGCCATCGGCGTGCTGGTGTCCGGCGTGGCGCACGAGCTGAACAACCCGCTGCAGGCGATCCTGGGATTCGCGGAGCTGCTGCAGATCAGGCACGAGCTGCCCCAGAGTGTGAGGGACGACCTCGGCCTCATTCAACGCGAGAGCGCGAGGGCCAGCGCGATCATTCGCAACCTGTCGCGCTTCGGCCGGCAGCAGGCGCCCGACCCGACGGCCGTGCTGACGCGCGACCTCCTCGAGGCGGTCGTCGAGCTGCGGCAGCGCAAGTGCGAGGAGCAGGGCATCCTGCTCGAGATCGAGGATCGAGCCCGGACGCCGATGCTGGCCGTGTTCACCGAGCTCCAGCAGGTGCTGCTCAACTTCGTCATCAACGCGGAGCAGGCCGTGATGTCCCGGCCGGACGGTCAGCGCCGCATCACCATCCGGACCCTGGACGCGGACGGGCGCGTGCGCGTGGAGGTCGAGGACAGCGGCGCCGGCGTGCCGCCCGAGCACGAGGCGAAGCTGTTCCAACCGTTCTTCACCACCAAGCCGGTGGGTGAAGGCACCGGGCTTGGCCTGTCGGTCAGCTACGGCATCGTGGAGTCGTACGGCGGCACGATCGGATACCGCAAGGCGTCCACCGGCGGCGCGCTCTTCTTCTTCGAGCTGCCGGCCCTCACCGAAGAGGATCTCCTGGCCGAATGACGACCCGCCTCTACTACACGGAGCCGTACCGCGCGGACTTCGAGGCCACCGTCGTGTCCTGCACGCGCCAGGGCGACCGCATCGAAGCGCGGCTGGACCGGACCGCTTTCTACCCGACCTCCGGCGGGCAGCCGTTCGACACCGGCCGCCTCGGCGGCGCGCGCGTGGTGAACGTCGAGGAGGACGACGCCGGCGACGTCGTCCACGTGCTCGACGCGCCGCTCGACCCGGGAGCGCGGGTCCAGGGAGCGATCGACTGGACGCGCCGCTTCGACCACATGCAGCAGCACTCCGGGCAGCACGTGCTGTCCGCGGCGTTCGACGCCGTCGCGAAGGCGCGGACGGAGAGCTTTCACCTGGGCGCGGCGTCGTCGACGATCGACCTCGGCCGCGACGTCGGTCCGCCGGAGATCGCGGCCGCGGAGGACGAAGCCAACCGCATCGTCTGGGAAGACCGGCCGGTCGCGATCCGGTTCGTCACCGCCGAGGACGCCGCGGCCCTGCCGCTCCGGAAGGAGACGCTTCGGACCGGCCGTGTGCGGCTGATTGACGTCGAGGGATTCGACCTGTCGGCCTGCGGCGGCACCCACGTGGCGCGCACCGGGGCCATCGGCGTCATCGCCGTCGCCGGCTGGGAGAAGTTCCGCGGCGGGACGCGCGTGGAGTTCGTGTGCGGGGGGCGCGCGCTGGCCGGCTTCCGGCGCTGGCGGGATGCCTTCGCGGCTTCCGCGCGGGTGCTGTCGGTCGCGCCCGAGGAGCTGGCGGCCGGCATCGAGCGCCTGCAGGCCGAGAACAAGGCGCTGCAGCGGCGGCTGCGGGGCCTCCAGGAGCAGCTCGCCGCGCACGAGGCCCGGGCGCTCGTGGCGCGGGCCGCGCCCGCCGGACGCCACCTGGCTGTCGTCGAGGCGCTCGAGGGGTGGGACGCCCAGGGACTCAAAGCGCTCGCCGTTGCCGCGGCGGCAGCCGAGCCCGCGGCCGCGGTCGTGCTGTTCACCATTGCCGATCCGGCGCTGGCTGTGGTGGCGAGCGGCACGGGGTCGCGCGTCGACGCGGCCGCCATCCTCACGGCGCTCGTTGCCGCGTTCGGCGGGAAGGGCGGCGGCAAGCGAGACCTGGCGCAGGGCGGCGGTCTGCGGGCCGCCGGCGGCCCGGGCGAGCTGGTGGCGGCGGCCCGCGCGCTCGTCGCGTCGGCCTGACGCGCGGCCTCCGCGCGGCCGCGGCCGGCCCAGCCGCCCGTGGTGGAACGGGCGGCTAGGCCTGGGCGTCGGGGCGAACCGTGACCGGGTCGAGGAACGGCATCATCGCGCGCAGCCGCTGCCCGACCTCCTCGAGCGCCTGCTGCTGCTCGCGGCTCCGCTCGGCCGTGAACCACGGCCGGCCGGCGCGGTCTTCATCGATCCACGTCTTCGCGTAGTGCCCGGTCTTGATCTCCTCGAGCATCCGTCGCATCTCGCGGCGCGTCTCTTCGGTGACAATGCGCGGGCCGCCGGTGTAGTCGCCGTGCTCGGCGGTGTCGCTCACCGAGTAGCGCATGTAGTTGAGGCCGCCGCGGTACATCAGATCGACGATGAGCTTCAGCTCGTGAAGGCACTCGAAGTAGGCGATTTCGGGCTGATAGCCGGCCTCGACGAGGGTATTGAAGCCCGCCTTGACGAGCGCGCTCACCCCGCCGCAGAGCACCGCCTGCTCGCCGAAGAGGTCCGTTTCGGTCTCCTCCGCGAACGTGGTCTCGATGACGCCGGCGCGGGTGACGCCGAGCCCCTTGGCATAGGCCAGGGCGACGTCCCGGGCGCGGCCGGAGGCGTCCTGGTGCACGGCGAGGAGCGCCGGCGTGCCGCCGCCCTCGGTGAACACCTCGCGCACGCGGTGTCCGGGCGCCTTGGGCGCGATCATCGACACGTCCACGTCCGGCGGGGGCACGATGCTCCCGAAGCGGATGTTGAATCCGTGCGCGAACATCAGCGTCTTGCCGGCCGACAGATGCGGGCGGATGCCGCTCTCGTACACCGCCGGCTGGCGCGTGTCGGGGATGAGCAGCATCACGATGTCGGCCCAGCCGGCCGCGGCGGCGATGGGGACCACGGTGAGGCCCGCCTGCCGCGCCTTGTCCACCGACTGGCTGCCGTCGGGCAGGCCCACGCGGACCTCGACGCCGCTGTCGTGCAGGTTCAGCGCGTGCGCGTGTCCCTGCGAGCCGTAGCCGATGACCGCCACCTTCCGGCCCTGGATGTGCCGCAGGTCGGCGTCCGCGTCGTAGTAGATCCTCGCCATGCGCTCCTCTCCTGGCTCACTGCCCGACGACCGCCGCGGCGGGGGCCGCGTCGGCCTTGATGGTCCGGTCTCCGCGCGCCATGGCGGTGGCCCCGGTGCGCACGAGCTCGACGATGCCGAGCGCGCGGAGGCGGTCGATGGCGTGATCGATCCGCGGCGGCTCGCCCGTGATCTCGACGGTGACCGTCGACGTACCGGAGTCGACCACGTGGCCGCCGACTTCGTCGATGGTGCGATGCAGGCGGGCGCGCGACAGCGGGCTCGCCGACAGCTTGACGAGCGCGAGGTCGCGGCTCACCGCCGGCGTGCCCGTCAGGTCGTCCACCTGGAGCACGTTCACCAGCTTGTAGAGATTGGCGACGACGCGGTCGATGCCGGTCTGGGTGCCGTCGATGACGAACGTCATGCGGGAGACGCCAGGCTCGTCGGTCCGTCCGACGGTGAGCGACTCGATGTTGAAGGCCCGGCGCCGCATGAGCGACGCCACGCGGTTCAGGACGCCGGGCTTGTCCTCGACGAGGGCGACGAGCGTGTGATGCATCGGGCAGCCTCCTGTCAGTCGTCGGCGGTCTCGGCGATCGGCGACCGGAGCGGCCGCCGAATCATCGCATCGAGATCGGCGCCCGCGGGCACCATCGGGTACACGCTGTCCTCCTGCTCGACGCGGAAGTCGAGGACCACGGTGCCGTCCGCCTCCTGTGCGCGCCTGATCGCCGGCACGACGTCGGCCCGGGTCTGCACCCGGATGCCCGTCAGCCCGTGCGCGTCGGCGATCTTCACGAAGTCGGGGCTTCGCATCGGCGTGGCGGCGTAGCGGCGCTCGTAGAAGAACTCCTGCCACTGGCGCACCATGCCGAGGTAGCCGTTGTTGATGATGGCGACGTTGACCTTCACGCCTTCCTGCGCCGCCGTCGACAGCTCCGCCTGCGTCATCTGGAAGCCGCCGTCGCCGACCACCGCCCAGACCTCCGCCTCCGGGCGCGCGATCTTGGCGCCGATGGCCGCCGGCAGGCCGAAGCCCATGGTGCCCAGCCCGCCGGAGGTGATGAGCGAGTGCGGCGCGTCGTGGTGGTAGTACTGCGCCTCCCACATCTGGTGCTGGCCCACGTCGGTGACGACCAGCGCGCTGCCGCCGGTGGCGCGCCACAGATCGTGGATGACGTGCGCCGCGTACAGGTGGCCCGTGTCGGGCAGGTTCCTGATGTCGCGCACGGCCGAGTCGCCCTTGAGCGTCTCGATGTGCGTGAGCCAGTCGCCGTGCGCCCGCTCGTCGAGAGACTCCAGCAGCGTGCGCAGCGTGTCCCGGAGATCGCCGACGAGCGACACGTCCACGCGGACGTTCTTGTTGATCTCCGACGGATCGATGTCCACGTGGATCTTCCGCGCGTGCGGCGCGTAGGTGCGCACGTTGCCGGTGACCCGATCGTCGAAGCGCATGCCGAAGGCGAGCAGCAGGTCGGCCTGCTGGATGGCATGGTTGACCCACGCCTCGCCGTGCATGCCCATCATGCCGAGGTTCAGGGGGTGGCTGGCCGGGAACGCGCCGAGGCCGAGCAGCGTGAGCGCCACCGGCGCGTCGATGCGCTCGGCGAAGTCGCGCAGCTCGTCCACCGCCCCGCTCAGCAGCACGCCGCGGCCGGCGAGGATGATGGGCCGCCGCGCCTGGCGGATGAGATCCCGGGCCCGCTCCAGCTCCGCGCTGACCGGCGCATACGACGGCCGGTACCCCCGCAGCCGCACGGGCGCGTCGTCCCACGTCCAGTCGACCCGCGCCTGCTGCGCGTCCTTGGTGATGTCCACGAGCACCGGCCCGGGCCGGCCGGAGCGCGCGAGGTAGAACGCCTCGCGCATCGACGGCACGATCTCGCGCACGTCGCTGACCAGGTAGTTGTGCTTCGTGATGGGCAGCGTGATGCCCGTGACGTCGGTTTCCTGGAACGCGTCGTAGCCGATGAGCGGGGACGGCACCTGGCCCGTGATGCACACCATCGGCACCGAGTCCATCATCGCGGTGGCAATGCCCGTGACGAGGTTGGTGGCCCCGGGGCCCGACGTCGCCATCGCCACGCCCACGCCGCCGCCGGCCCGCGCGTAGCCGTCGGCCATGTGCGTGGCGCCCTGCTCGTGCCGGGTCAGGACGTGATGCACCGGGTAGTCGAGCATCGCGTCGTACGCGGGCAGGATGGCGCCGCCGGGGTAGCCAAAGACGTGGCGAACCCCCTCGCGGACCAGACACTCCCAGATCAGCTGCGCGCCGGTGAGCTCCATATGTGTGGTCGAGCTTCACGGTGTCCCGGCGGAAGGCTAGAAGTCAAAATTATAGTATTTATGGAGAGTAGTTGTGGTTTTTATAATGGCTTGGAGGCTTGGAGGCTTGGAGGGGTGGAGGCTTGGAGGGATGGAGGCTTGGGCTGTGTGTGGAGGGCCTGCGGCTCCCGCCCCTCCATCCCTCCACCCCTCCGTCCCTCCTACCTCTCGACTACTTCGGCGCCATCCGCAGCGCGCCGTCGAGCCGGATGACCTCGCCGTTGAGCATCTCGTTCTCGACGATATGGCGGACCAGGGCGGCGTACTCGTCGGGGCGGCCGAGCCGCGAGGGAAACGGCACCTGCTGGCCGAGCGAGGCGCGCGCGGCCTCGGGCAGCGCGGCCAGGAGCGGGGTGTCGAAGATGCCCGGCGCGATGGTGACGCAGCGGATGCCCGACGCGGCCAGCTCGCGCGCCACGGGCAGCGTCAGCCCGACGATGCCGCCCTTGGAGGCTGCGTAGGCCGGCTGGCCGATCTGCCCGTCGTAGGCCGCAATCGACGCGGTGTTGACGATCACGCCGCGCTCGCCGCTCGGTTCCGGCGTGTTCTGCACCATGCGCGCGGCCGCCAGGCGCAGCACGTTGAAGGTGCCCACCAGGTTGATGCGGACGGTCTTCTCGAACAGGTCCAGCGGGTGCGGGCCGTTTCTGCCGAGCACCTTGGCCGCGGGCCCGATGCCGGCGGCGTTGACGACGCCGTGCAGCCCGCCGAAGGCCGACACGGCCAGCTCGACCGCCGCCTGCACGTCGCGCTCGCTCGTCACGTCGGCCTGCGCGAAGCGCGCCTGCGCCTGGCCGATGGCCTGCTCGGTCGCGCGTCCCGTCTCGGCGTTGACGTCGAGCAGCACGACGCGTCCGCCGGCGCCGACGAGCGCCTCGGCCGCGGCGCGTCCCAGTCCCGAGGCGCCGCCGGTCACGATGAAGGTCTTGCCTGCGATATGCATGACGCCACTCCTCCCGGTGAACATCACAGCATAACGTAGAATTGAAGGATGATTTCGCACGACCGGCAGTACTACGGAGGCGCCTGGCACGCGTCGACGGGCCGCGGGACCACCGACGTCGTGTCCTCGGTGACCGAAGAGGTCATCGGGCGCGTCCCGCGCGGCACCGCCGAGGACGCGGACCGCGCGGTCACCGCGGCGCGACGCGCGTTCGACGGCGAGTGGGGCCGCACGCCGGTTGCCGAGCGCGCCGCGTGGATCGAGAAGCTGACGGCGGCGCTCGAGGCGCGGGCGCCGCAGCTCGCCGAGGCGATCACGCACGAAGTGGGCACGGCGGCGCGCTTTGCCGCGGCCGTCCAGGTGGACTTCCCGATCACGCACCTCGGCCTCAACGCCGCCTGGATCCGCGAGGCGCGGCTCGAGGAGGAGCTGGGCAACTCGCTCATCGTCAAGGAGCCGATCGGCGTGGTGGCGTGCATCACGCCGTGGAACTACCCGCTGCACCAGATCGTCGCGAAGGTCGCGCCGGCGCTCGCCGCGGGCTGCACGGTGGTGCTCAAGCCCGCGGATCTCGCGCCGCTGAGCGCGTTCATGCTCGCGGACGCCGCGCACGAGGTGGGCCTTCCCGCCGGCGTCTTCAACCTCGTGGCCGGATCCGGCCGGGTGGTCGGCGAGGCCCTGCTCGCCCACGCCGGCGTCGACATGGTCAGCTTCACCGGGTCGGTGGCGGCCGGGCGCCGCGTCGGCGCCGTGGCGGGCGAGGGCATCAAGAAAGTCTGCCTCGAGCTCGGCGGCAAGTCCGCCTGCGTCGTGCTCGACGACGCGCCGTTCGACAAGGCCGTCGGCTCGGCGGTGAACCACTGCATGCAGAACTCCGGGCAGACCTGCTCCGCGTGGACGCGGCTGCTCGTGCCCCGCGCGCGACAGGCGGAGGCCCTCGAGCTGGCGATCGCGCAGCTCGGCAAGCTGACGCTCGGCGATCCCTTCGACCCGAAGACGCGGCTCGGCCCGCTCGTGTCGGCCGGCCAGCGGGAGTCGGTGCTGAACTACATCGAGCAGGGCAGGCAGGAGGGCGCGCGGCTGGTCGCCGGCGGCGGGCGTCCGCCGCAGTTCACCAGGGGCTTCTACGTCGAGCCGACGATCTTCGCCGACGTGGACAATCGCATGACGATCGCGCGGGAGGAGATCTTCGGCCCGGTCCTCGCGGTGATCCCCTACGAGACCGAGGAGGACGCCGTTCGCATCGCCAACGACTCGCCATACGGGCTCTCGGGCGGAGTCTGGGCCGCGAGCGCCGAGCGGGCCCTGGGCGTGGCCCGCCGGATGCGAACCGGCCAGGTGGACGTGAACGGGGGACGCTTCAATCCCCTGGCGCCGTTCGGCGGCTACAAGCACTCGGGCATCGGCCGGGAGATCGGCCCACTCGCGATCGAGGAGTTCTTCGTGCTGAAGGCCATCCAGCGATGACGCGGGCACGGAAGGTGCATAGGGGGTCCTGATGTTCGCCGGAATTGCCGGACTGGCGGCGGGACTCGTGCACGTGCTGGCGGGACCCGACCATCTGGCGGCCGTGGCGCCGCTCGCGGCCGGCGGCGACCGCACGCAGTGGAAGGCCGGCTTCCAGTGGGGCGTGGGGCACACGGCGGGCGTCCTGGCCATCGGCGCCCTGCTCGTCACCTTTCGCGATCTGCTGCCCATTGAGGCCATCTCCGGCGTGAGCGAGCGCCTGGTCGGCATCGCCCTCGTCGGCGTGGGGGTGTGGGGCCTCGGCCGGGCCCGGCGGCTCGAAGTGCACCGCCATGCCGACGGTCACGCGCACGCTCACGTCAAGCCCGCGCCCGGCGCGGCGATCGACCGGCGCGAGCACGACGCCCAGCACCGCCAGAGGTCGCTGCACGGCCACGTTCGCACGCGCGCCTCGCTGCTCATGGGTCTGCTCCACGGCGTGGCCGGCAGCTCGCACCTCTTCGGCGTCCTCCCCGCGCTGGCCTTGCCTACCGAGGCCGCCGCAGTGGCCTACCTCGCCGGCTTCGGCGTCGGCGCGGTCGTGGCCATGACCACCTTCGCGGCGCTCGTCGGCCTGGTCTCGGCGCGCGCGAACCGCCGTGGTGCGCCCACCCACAGCCGCGTCCTCTATGCCTGCTCCGGCGCCGCCTGCTTCGTGGGGGCGGTCTGGATGTTCTAGACGGGGTGCCAGACGGGTTCCGAAGGGCCCCGAAGGGTTCCGAAAGGTAAGATCGGGTTCGTGTCAGCGCGTCTCGTCGTCGTACCGGGTGTGGCTGCGGCCGTGGCGGTCATGCTCGTCGGGTTCTGGATCGCCGATGTAGCCGGGCAGTGGGTGCTCGCGGCGCGGGGGCTGGGGGGCGGGAGTCCCATCTCCGGGGTGCCGGTGGCCATCATCCTGGGCCTGCTCGTTCGCAACCTCGCGGGCCTGCCCGCCTGGCTCGCACCGGGGTTGAAGTTCTCGGTGAGCACGGTGCTCCGCGCGGGCATCGTGCTCGTCGGCATCAAGCTGAGCGCGCTCGAGATGCTCCGGCTCGGGCTGGCGGGCGTCCCCGTGGTGCTGGCGGCCATTGCCACCGGTCTGCTCTTCGTCACCTGGTTCAACCGGAGGCTGGGGTTGCCGCCGCGCCTGGGCACCCTGGTCGCGGCGGGCACGAGCATCTGCGGCGTCACGGCCATCGTGTCGACGGCGCCGGCCATCGAGGCCGACGAGCGCGAGGTCGCGTACGCCGTCGCCAACGTCGTGGCCTTCGGCCTCTTCGGGATGCTGACGTATCCCTACCTGGCGCACGCGCTCCTCGGGCATTCCGAGACCATCGGCCTCTTCCTGGGCACGGCGGTTCACGACACGTCGCAGGTCGTGGGCGCCGCGCTCACCTACCAGCAGCTGTACGCCGACGACGTCGTCCTGCGCGTGGCGACGGTGACCAAGCTGACGCGCAACCTGTTTCTCGCGGCGGTCATCCCGCTGCTGACGTGGATGCACGTGCGCGCCACGCGCACCGGCTCGAGCGCGGTTCGCGCGGCCTCGTGGACGAGCTACGTTCCCGCCTTCGTCCTCGGGTTCGTCGCCATGGCGCTGGCGCGATCCATCGGCGACGCGATGCTTGCCGGCGGCGGCGCGGCCTACGGGGTGTGGGACGACTCCGGCTGGAAGGCCGTGACCGCGCTGCTCGGCGACGCGATGGGTTCCAGATGGCTGCTCGGCACGGCGATGGCGGCCGTGGGCCTCAACACCAGCGTAGCCGTGTTCCGCGGCGTCGGCCTGCGGCCGTTTGCCGTGGGCTTCGCCGGCGCGCTCACCGTGGGTGCCGTGGGGATGGCGATGGCCATCCTGCTGGGACGTTTCATCTAGAGGCGCCGCACGGCGTTTCCAACGAAAGCTCCTGCCTCCTACGGAAGGGCCGTCACGGAAATGCGGAGGCCCGGAGCCGGTTGGGGCGGAGTGTTCCGACAACCGCGATCCGTGGTTCCGGATCTGCGTGACCGTGTCCGTGTCTCCGTGACCTCGTCCGGAGGTCCCGTCACGGGGTTCGGCGGTAGCGCACCAGCACGTCGAGCGCCTTGTCCATGACGGCCTCGATCTCGCTGGCGGGCACGCGGTAGCCGTTCACCAGGAACGAGAAGACGACCGGCTCGCCGTCGAGCGTGGTGAGGTAGCCGGACAGGCTCCGGACGCTCGTCATCGATCCTGTCTTGGCGACGACGCGGCCCTCGGCGGCCGCCCCCTTCATCCGGCGCTCGAGCGAGCCGCTGACGCCCGCCACGGGCAGCGCGGCCCGAAACCGCTCGGCGTGCGTCGGGTCCGAGTACAGGTACATCAGCAGCCAGGAGAAGGCGTTCGCGCTCGCGTAGTCGTAGCGCGAGAGGCCCGACCCGTCTCGGGCGATGTACGACTCGGGCGTGACGCCCCAGCTGCGCAGGGTCTCGCGCATCACGTCGAGCCCCGCCTCGGCCGACGCCGGGCGGCCCTCCGGCGACAGCGCGTAGAGCAGCGTCTCGGCGTAGATGTTTCGGCTGTGCCTGAGCGCAACGTCGATGATCTCGGCGAGGGGCGGCGACTCGTCGCGGACCAGGGTGATGCCCCGGCCGGTGTCCGGCGCCACCTTCAGCTCGTCGATGTCGAGGGCGCTCCCCGCGACGAAGATGCCGTGCCGCGCCAGCGCCTCGCGCAGCGCGTTGACGTACATCCGCGTCGGGTTGTCAACCGCCGCGTACTCGGTGCGCGGCCGGGCGTCGGCGGCGATGACGCCCCGCACGGTCAGGAACATCGTCCCCGGCACGCGGCTGATCTCGAGGCGGGTCTCCCCGCCGCCGGGGCCCGTGACGACGTCGTGGTCGATGATGAGGCCGCTGCCGAGCGGCGACGTGCTGATGACGGCGCGCGCGCCGGGCTCCATGCCGGGCCCGATGAGCAGCTCGACCTGGTTCTCGTGGTACTGCAGCGCGGAGGCCTGGGCGCCGTAGCCGTACTGCAGGTCGTCCCACGCCCAGCCGGCGCCCCAGCCCGGCTCCTCGAACGCGTTGTCGTCGCCGACGAGTTGGCCGCTGACGATGCGGATGCCGCGGGCGGCGAGCTGGGCTGCCCAGTCGTCAAAGGCCCGCCACCGCTCCGGATGGCGCGGGTTGATGGTCGGGTCGCCGTTGCCGATGACAACGAGGTCGCCGTCGAGCGTGCCGTCCGGTCCGATCGGGCCCGTGGCGACGATGCGGGTGCGGAAGCGGTGCTGCCAGCCGAGCCGCTCGGCGGCGACGGCCGCCGAGAAGAGCTTCTGGCTCGAGGCGGGTACGAGCAGCTTGAAGGCGTTGAAGCTGTAGAGCAGCTCGCCGCGCGACAGCGAGAAGGCGACGACGCCCCAGTTGGCGTGATCGACGTTCGCATCCTGGAAGAGCTGCCGGAGGTCCCGCCGGAGCTTCTCGGCGGGCGTCGGCTTCTCGAGGGCCTCGCGCAGGGTCGGCCGCTCGACGCGGGCCGCGCAGCCGTGTCCCGCCAGGGCGATTGCCAGGCACGCGGCCGCGCCGAGACCCAGCCGCCCTGGCCGCGTCATGGCGTGGGCGGCGTGGCGTTGCCCGGCGTGGCGTTGCCGGCCGGCTCGGCGGCCACCTGCGACGCGTTGACGCGGTCGATCGCCTTGAGCGCCTCGCCGAGGGCCGTGGCATCGAGGCGCGCGGCGCCGGGTTCGCCGTCGCGCGCGGCGAACGCATCGTCGTTGCCCTGCAGCAGGCGGACGCGTTCGAACTTCCCGCCGTCGTAGCTGGCCTCGATCCGCACGGTCGAGGCGTCCGGCCGCGGCGCGGTCGCGGCGAACGACTGCGCGCGCAGGCCGCTCAGCTTCGAGAGCAGGTCGTCGACCGCGGCGAGCTCCACCGCAGCCGTGACGCCGCCGCGGGTGCGCTGCCAGGTCTCGCCCGCCCCGGCGGCGCCTCGGCTCTTGACGAGCTCGACGAGATCGCCGCCCTGCGCGATGTGCAGGCGGTCGATGTTGTAGGTTCGGAACTCGAAGATGTCCTTGTCGCGCAGGTCGTCGACCGTCTTGTCGAGGTCCTTGGCGAGCGTCGGATCGACGGCGAACACCAGGGGGCGCGATTCGTCGCGCGCGTAGCGCCGGCCGTCGATGTCGCGCGACACCGCCAGCGTGGCGCGGGTGCTGCCGGCGGCGAGCGTCAGCGTGAAGGCCGGGCGATCCAGGCCGTAGGTCTTCAGGTCGGCGTCGGCGCCGCCCACGATCTCGGTCATCGCCGCCGAGCTCGCGCGCGTGATGACGGCCTCGACGGCGGAGTAATCGGCGCGGGCGGCCACGGGCGAGGTGAGCGCCCATTCGCTGCCGTCGCGGCGGACGGTGACCTTCGCCGTGCCCGCGGCGATTTCGAGGCCGTCGATCTGGTCGCGCTCGAAGCGGAGCGCCCGCTTGTCGCGGAGGTCGAAGGTGCGGCGGGCAAACGTGGTCTCGAGGTAGGCCGGCACCAGGAACACGCGCTTCTCGCCCGGCTTCACGGCGTAGAGGTCGCCGCCGGTGGGCGTGGTGTCGCCGAAGGCGATGGCGCCGCTCACGCCGCCCTCGGCGGTGAACGACACCTGCACGTCGGGCGTGGCCAGGCCGAAGAGCCCGAGGTCCGCCGCCTGCTCGTCGACGACGCGGTTCTCCTCGAGCGACGCGAGGTTCGACGTCAGGCTCGACATCTCCGTCTGGTCGGCGTCCGCCTCGATCGGCTCGGTGATGCGCCACGTGCCGTCCACCTTGCGCACGACCGTGGTCTCGCCGGACGAGGTGATCCGCATCTCCTGGATCTTGTCCGCTTCGAGGGCGAACACCTTGGTCCGCGGCTCGACGCCGGAGTCCGGACGCTCCGACTCGACGAAGTAGACGTAGCCGCCGAGCGCCGCGGCCACGACGACGAGCGCGAGGGTGGATTTCAGACCCCGCATGTCACCGCCTCCGCCACCACGTGTACGCCCCGGCCGCGAAGACCAGGCCGGGGATGACGAGCAGCGACAGCAGCATGATGCGCTGCGACTGATCGGCCGTCAGCGTGATGCGCCGGTCCTGCGGCTCGCGCGGGCGGATGGCGATGAGGTTCTCCTGCTGCGCGAGCCAGTTGACGGCGTTCATGAAGAAGTCGCGGTTGCCCTGGATGCCGATGCCGTAGTTGGCGGCGAAGTCGGAATCGCCGATGGCGACGACCCGGGACTCGGGCTTGGGCGCGTCGGCGGGCGCTTCGGGCGTCTGGTTGCCGGCGGGCGCCGGGGGGTTGGCCGCGGACGCCGACACCGCGACGCCGAGTGTGATCGGGCCCTGGCGGTCTGCGCCCTCGTCGTAGCGAATCTCGCCTTTTCCGGCAAGGCTCGCCAGGTCCGTCTCCGCCCAGCTCTTGGGGCTCGTCTCGACGAGCGGCTGCGCGAAGCGGCCGCTGACGCCGCCCTCGACGGGCCGCACCGAGCGGGCCAGCGGGAAGGCGGTCATCAGGTTGAAGCCCTCGGAGATGGGGTGGCTCGGGTAGTTGGCCGCCACCGGCACGGACGCGTCGGTGCCCAGGAGCTGGCCGATGCCGCTTGCGTCGAGCACGACGTCGCCGCCCACGTCGATGGCCCAGGTCCGCAGGAAGCCCTCCAGGTTGGGCAGGGGCCGCGCGCCGGAGGGCTCGGGGGGATCGAGCAGCACGAGCACCTTGCCGCCCCGGTCGACGTAGCGCGAGAGCGCGTCGATTTCGGGCTGCAGGAAGTCGGTGCGCGGGCCGGCGACGACCACCACGGTGGCGTTCTCCGGCACCTCGCCGACCTGCGCCAGCACGAGCTTCTCGACCTTGTAGTTGTCGCGACCGAGGGCCTGGGCGACGGTCGAGTACCCGTCGCGGTCCGAGGCGGCGGTGTCCTTCTCGCCGTGGCCCTGGGTGAAGTACACGGCGCGCTCGGCGCCGGTGACCGCCTTGATGAGCGCGTTGGTGATCTCCTGCTCGCCGAGCGTCGTGACGCGCTCGACGCGGTCCTTGTATTCGACCACGATGGTGCCGTAGCTCTGGACCTGGGCCTGACGGGCCCGCGTCGGCTGGCGATCGATGTCCACGTACTCGGCGGTCACGTTCGGCGAGTGGTAGACGTACTCGTCGAGCCGGTCGCGAAAGCGATCGAACTCCGCCTCCCGGTCGTACACGGTGAACTTCACGGGGGCGTCGAGGCTCTGGAGCACCTTGACGGTCTGCTCCGAGAGGCTGAACACCTGGTTGGCCGTGAGGTCCCACCGCTTGTTGTGCCGCGTCGCGAGGTAGTTCACCGCCACGAGGATGCCCAGGACGGTGAGGATGCCCACGATGGACAGCGTGCCGTAGCGCGCGCCGCGGCCCTGGTAGAACGCCGCGATGTCGCGCCACTGGCCGGCGATGTACACCAGCACGCAGGCCAGTCCGGCCCAGGCCGCCCACTGCGCGTACTGCAGCCACTCGGGCCGGAGGAAGCGCACGGCCACGGCCGCGAAGACCAGCCCCGTGCCGACCCATCCGATTGCGCCGAAGATTCTGTTCGCCATCAGCCCCGCCACCGTTCGCTGTCGACCGACTTCGCCGTCAGGTAGAGCCCGAAGGCGATGAAGCTCCCGTAGTACACGAGGTGCTTCGTGTCGAGCACCCCCTTGGCGAAGTCGTCGAGATGATCCGTGATCGAGAGGTGATTGAGCACCGCCTGCGCCGTCGGACCCACGAAGCCGCCGATCCAGTTGATCACCCACAGCAGGAGGAAGACGGCGAAGGTCACCATGCCCGCCACGATCTGGTTCTTGGTGAGGCTCGAGATGAGGAGCCCCACCGAGATGAAGCAGCCGCCCATGAGGAGCAGGCCCAGGTAGCCCGTCGCCACCGGCTTCCACTCGGGGTTGCCGTAGAGGAACAGCAGGCTCATGTGGACGAGCGTCACCGCCAGCATGGCCGCGTAGAGCAGCATGGCCCCGGCGAACTTGCCGAGGATGATCTGCCAGTCGGTGATGGGCGAGGTGAGGAGCAGCTCGATGGTCCCGGAGCGCTTCTCCTCGGCGTAGGTCCGCATCGTGATCATCGGGAGGACGAACAGCGTGATCACGCTCGCGTTCATGAAGAGCGGGCCGATGAGCATCTGGTTGACGTTCATCGTCATCGGACCCATGCCCATGCTCATCTGCATGCTCTGCCGCTCGAAGAAGGCGAGCAGCGCGTAGAAGAAGTACCCGAAGAGCAGCGCGAAGAAGCCGATGACGATGTACGCGATGGGCGAGGCGAAGTACGCCTTCACCTCGCGCTCGGCAAGGGCGAGGATGTTACGCATGGGCAGCCTCCGCGGCCGGGGCCGGCGCCTCGCCGGCGCCCGCGGTTTCCTCCGTCGTAAGGCTGAGGAAGATGTCCTCGAGGCTCATGCGCACCGGCCGCAGCTCGAGCAGCCGCCATCCGCGGCCCACGACCACCGCGGCCAGCTCCGCCCGCACGTCCAGGCCGCGTTCGCTGTCCACCTCGAACTCGGGAGCCTCCGGCCGCGCCGCGGACGTCACCCGCGTCACGCCCGGCACCGCGCGGAGAGCCTCCTCGACGTCCGGCGCGGGACCCGCCACCTGCACGTGGACCGTCGCCGCGCCGCGCAGCCGCGCCGTGAGGTTCTCGGGCGTGTCGACGGCGACGACCCGGCCCTTGTTGATGATGACCACCCGCTGGCAGGTCTGCGACACCTCGGGCAGGATGTGCGTGCTCAGGATGATCGTGTGCGAGCCCGCCAGCTCGCGGATGAGCTGACGCGTCTCGATGATCTGCTTGGGATCGAGACCCGCCGTGGGTTCGTCGAGCACGAGCACGTCCGGGTTGTGGATGATGGCCTGCGCCAGCCCGACCCGCTGCTTGTAGCCCTTCGAGAGCTTGCTGCACTGGCGGCCCGCCATGTCGGCCACCCACGTCCGCTTCATGACCTCGTCCACCCGCGTCCGGAGATCGCGGCGCGCCACGCCCTTGATCTTGCCGACGAACGTCAGGTAGTCGCGCACCGTCATGTCCGGATAGAGCGGCGGGTTCTCCGGCAGGTAGCCGGTCCGGCGCTTCGCCTCGAGCGGCTGCTCGAAGACGTCGTAGCCGGCGACGACCACCTTGCCCGCCGTGGCCGGCATGAACCCCGTGATCACCCGCATCGTCGTGCTCTTGCCGGCGCCGTTCGGTCCGAGGAAGCCGAGAATCTCCCCCGGCTCGACACGGAACGTGACGTCGTCTACCGCGGTGACCGGGCCGTACCGCTTCGAGAGGTGGTGAACCTCAATCACGCCAATCTCCTGTAAGCTATAGGCGCGGCATCGACTGGGACACCGCAGCCCCCCATCCTATCGGAACCGCCGGGAATGCGGCAAGCGCGCCCGCGCCAGAACCGGTGAAACGACTCTTCCTCGTCCTGTCCCTGCTCGCCGTTCTTCTGTCCGGCGCCGCCTGGTGGTGGCTCCGGGGGTCTCTGCCCCCTTTGGACGGTGAAGTCCCGCTGGCCGGCCTGCGGGCGCCGGTTGAAGTGCTCTTCGACACCTACGGCGTGCCGCACGTCTACGCGCGGGATCCCGAGGACGCCTGGTTCGCGGCCGGGGCCCTGCACGCCCGCGACCGGCTGTGGCAGATGGAGCTCTACCGCCGCGCCGCGGACGGCCGGCTGTCGGAGATGCTCGGGGAATCCGCGCTCCCGGCCGACCGCCGCCTGCTGACCCTCGGGCTTCGGGACGCGGCCGAGCGGGAGTGGCGCACGACGGGTCCGGCGGCGCGCCGCATGCTGCAGCGCTACGCCGCGGGCGTCAATGCGGTGGCGGGGGCGCAGCGCGGGCGCCAGCGGCCCATCGAGCTGCAGCTGCTCGGCGTGATGCCGCAGCCGTGGACGCCGTCCGACTCGCTGGCGGTGGGCCGTCTGCTGGCGTGGCGGCTGGCGGAGAACCACCAGGCCGAGCTCGTGCGCGCCGCGCTCACCGCGCGTGTGGGCGAAGGCGAGGCCCTGCGTTTGACGGGCGGCTACCCCCGGGAGGCGCCCGAGACCGTGGCGCGCCATGAGGGCCCGGCGCCGGGGCTGCCCACGCCCGGGGCGGGCGCCGCCCGGCCGGCGCGGTGGCCGAGGGGCCTCGAGTGGCTCGACCCGACCGCGAAGCGCGGCAACTCGAACGCGTGGGTCCTGGCGCCGTCGCGAACCGCGACGGGCCGGCCGATCCTGGCCAACGATCCGCATCTGCTCATCGAGTTCCCGTCGGTGTGGTACGAGCTGCACCTGGTGGCGCGCGACCTGGATGTGACCGGCGTGACGGTGCCGGGCGCTCCGGTGATCCCGATCGGCCACAACGCGCGCATCGCGTGGGGGATGACCAACACGGGCGCCGACGTGCAGGACCTCTTCCTGGAGCGCCTCGACGTGGCGCGCCGTCGGGTGTGGCGACCGGGAGGCTGGCAGCCGGTGGAGGTGCAGGCCGCCGACATCCCGGTCCGCGGCCGGGCGCCGGAGCCCTTCGAGGTGTGGCGGACGTCGAACGGGCCGGTCTTCGCGGACACCAGCCTCGACTGGCGGGAGCCGCCGCGCTGGTTGTCGCCGGCCGCGCCGCGGGAGGGCGAGGCGCGCGCGTATGCCCTCCGGTGGGCGGGGCTCGACGGGGAGATTGCCGGCGCCTTCGAGGCGCTGCACCGGGCGTCGACGTGGCGCGAGTTCACCGCGGCCGTCGAGCGCTTCGCGACGCCGTCGCAGAACGCGTTCTTCGCGGATGTGGACGGGAACATCGGCTATGCCATGTCCGGCGTGCTGCCGGTGCGCGCGAGCGGCGACGGCCGCCTGCCGCGCGCGGGCGGGGCGGGCGACGGCCGGTGGGCGGGGCGCGTGGACCCGGCGACCCTGCCGCGCGCGTTCAACCCGCCGGCTGGCTGGATCGCGTCGTCGAACAACGAGATCGATCGCGACTGGCCGGGGCTCATCACGCGCGACTGGATGGCGCCGTTCCGCATCACGCGGCTCGCGGCGCTCCTTGGCGAGCACGACCGCCTCGACCTCGACGGGGTCGCCGCGATCCAGAACGACACGCGCAACGAGGCGGCGGCGCTCATCGTGGCCGCGCTCCCGCGGGCCGCTGCCGCCGCCGGCCGCCGGGGCGCGCCGGCGGAGGTGGTGCGCGGGCTCGAGCGGCTGGCGGCGTGGACGCGCGTCGTCGATGGCGGACCGGACGCGGCGCTGTTCGAGGTGTTCGAGGATGCGCTGTGGCGCCGGACGTTTGCCGACGAGCTCGGCGCCGATCTCTTCGACGTGTTCTACGATTGGGCGGGCGCCGAACGGATGGCCGGCCTCTACGTCGTCGTCGGCACGCCGGAGTCGCGGTGGTTCGACGACATCGGGACGCTCGAACGGCGGGAGACCTGGGACGATGTCGCGGCGCTTGCGATGGCCGACGCGCTCGAGCGGCTCCGCTCCGAGCAGGGGGGCGAGTGGTCGTGGGCGCGGCTGCACGCGGCGCGGTTCGATCACCCGCTGGCGGCTGCCGCGGCGCCGCTCGGCTGGCTGCTGAGCCGCGGGCCGGTCCCGGTGGCCGGGGACATCTACACCGTCATGCGCGTCAGTTATCGGAGGACGGGCGGCTTCGCGGCGTGGGAGCACCCGTCATGGCGCCAGGTGCTCGATGTCGGGCAGTGGGACGCGTCGCGCGTGGTGCTGCCGGCCGGGCAGTCGGGGCACCCGCTGAGCGCGCACTACTTCGACCAGAACGCGCTCTGGCGCGCGGGGCAGTATCGTCCCCATTCGTTCAGCCGCGAGGCCGTGGAGCGGGCGCGGGCTGGACGGGTGGTGATGGTGCCTGCGGGAATGGCGAATGGCGAATGGCGAATGGCGAAGGAAGAAGGCGTCGTCAATCCCTTTCGCCATTCGCCATTCGTCATTCGTCATTCGTCATTTTGATACCAAAGGAGCCGTCATGTCGGTTGAGGTTGGCGCGCGGGCGCCGGAGTTCACGCTGATGAACGAGGATCGGCAGCCGGTGTCGCTGAGCGGGCTGCTGGCGAACGGGCCGGTGGTGCTGGCGTTCGTGCCGGCGGCGTTCAGCGGGACGTGCGAGAAGGAGCTGTGCACGTTCCGGGACTCGCTGGCGGAGTTCGCGGGCCTGGGGGCGCAGGTGGCGGCCATCAGCGTGGACAGCTTCTTCGCGCTCAAGGCGTGGGCGGCGGCGCAGCGGTTTGGCTTCCCGCTGTTGAGCGACTTCAACAAGGAAGTCATCCACCTCTACGGGGTGTACAACCCCGACATGATCGGGCTGAAGGGCCTGGCCAAGCGCGCGGTGTTCGTGGTGGATCGGACGGGCATCGTGCGGCACCGGGAGGTGCTCGAGGACGCCCGGCTCGAGCCCGATTACGGGGCGGTGCGGGCGGCGGTTGCCTCGCTCGGGTGAGGGGCGGTATACAATGAACGTATGAGCAAACGCTCAGGCGTTCCGGCCGCCGCCGACACCTGCGACGTCGTCCACCTCCACCCGGCCCGGGTCGCGGCGCTCCGCCGCGCGCTCATCGGCGCCGACGCCGTCGTCGACCTGGCCGAGACCTTCCGCGCGCTCGGCGACCCCACGCGGGTCCGCATCCTCGACGCGCTCTCGCACGGCGAGCTCTGCGTCTGCGACCTGGCGGCGCTCGTCGGCCTGTCGGAGTCGGCGGTGTCCCACCAGCTACGGCTGCTGCGGGCGCTCCGGCTCGTGCGCCCCCGCCGCGAGGGCCGCATGGTGTTCTACGCGCTCGACGACCGGCACATCATGGTGCTCTTCCGGCAGGGGCTGCGGCACGTCGAGGAGGCGGGCGCGCGGCCGATGGCGCGACAGGCGCGATGATGCCGCCCGCGGCCCCGGCCGCGTGCACGCGCTGCGCCGTGCACGCCGAGTCGGTCTTCACCGTCAGCGGCCTGTGCTGCAGCGAGGAGGCCACGCTTCTCGACCGCCGGCTTCGGCCGCTGCCGGGCGTCGAGGACGTCTCCGTCGACGTCGTGGGCCAGAAGCTCCGCATCACCTACGACGCGGCGGTCGTGTCGACCACCGGCATCTCCGACGCCGTCGCGGAGACGGGCATGCGCGCCTGGCTGGAGCACGACGCGCCGCTGGCGCCGCCCACCTCGCGGCTGCTGAGCGGGCTCGTCGCCGCGTCGGGCGCCGGGCTGGCGGCGGGGCTGACGGCGTCGGTGGCCGGCTGGCCCGACGTGTGGCGCACGGCGCCGCTCGTCGCCGCGGCGGCGGCGGGCGCGGTGCTGCCGGCGCGGAAGGCGCTCAGGTCGCTCCGGTCCGGCGCGGTGGACATCAACGTGCTGATGCTCATCGCCGTGGCGGGCGCGCTCGCGCTGGAGGAATGGGGCGAGGCGGCGACCGTCGTGTTCCTCTTTGCCGTGGCCCAGTGGCTGGAGGTGCGCAGCCTGGACCGCGCGCGGCACGCCATCCGGGCGCTGATGGACCTGGCGCCCGTCGAGGTGCGCCTCAAGCACGACGCGCACGAGCATCGCGTGCCCGTCGATCAAGTCGAGCCCGGCGTGCTGATGGTGGTCCGGCCTGGCGAGAAGATCCCGCTCGACGGCATCGTCGTCGACGGCCAGTCCGCGGTGAACCAGTCGCCCATCACGGGCGAGTCGCTGCCCGTCGAGAAGGCTCCGGGCGACGAGGTGTTCGCCGGTACGATCAACGGCCACGGCGCGCTCGAGGTGCGGGTCACGCGGCGGCAGCGCGACACGACGCTGGCGCGCATCATCCATCTCGTGGAGGAGGCGCAGGCGCAGCGCGCGCCGGCGCAGCAGTTCATCGACCGCTTCGCGCGGCGGTACACGCCCGCGGTGGTCGCCGGCGCGGTGCTCGTCGCGCTGGTGCCCTGGCTGCTGCTCGGCCAGCCGTTCGACACGTGGTTCTACCGCGCGCTCGTGCTGCTCGTCATCGCGTGCCCCTGCGCGCTCGTGATCTCGACGCCCGTGTCGATCGTGTCGGCGCTCGCCGGCGCGGCCCGGCACGGCGTGCTGGTCAAGGGCGGGCGCCACCTCGAGCGGCTGGCCGCGGTGACGGCGCTGGCCTTCGACAAGACGGGCACGCTCACCCGCGGCATCGTGCGCATTCGCGACGTGCGGCCGGCGCCCGGCGTCAGCGCCCCGGAGCTGCTGGCCGTCGCGGCCGCGGTCGAGGCGCGTTCGGAGCACCCCGTGGCCGCGGCTGTCGTGCACGAGGCCCGGCGTCGCGGCGTCCCGGTGCCGCCGGCGTCGGGCGTGCGGGCGCTGCCCGGCCTCGGCGCGGAGGGGCAGGTGGACGGCGCGGCGGTGATCGTCGGCAGCCCGCGCCTCTTCGCGGACCGGGGGATCCCTGCCGACGAGTGGACGGCGATGGCCGATGCGATCACGTCCGCCGGCGCCTCGCCGGTGCTGGTCGCCCGGGATGGGCGGGTCCTCGGCGCGCTGGGCGCGGCCGACGAGGCGCGCCCGGAGGCCCGCGCCGTCGTCGAGCGCCTGCACGCCCTGGGGGTGTCGCCGGTGGTGATGGTGACGGGCGATCACGAGCGCGCCGCGCGCGCCACTGCGGCGGCGCTCGGGATTGACGACGTGCGCGCGGGGCTGCTGCCGCACGACAAGGTGACGGCCGTGCGCGCGCTCGGCGTCGACCGGGTCGTCGCCATGGTGGGCGACGGCGTCAACGACGCGCCCGCGCTGGCGGCCGCCGACGTCGGCATCGCGATGGGCGCCATCGGCAGCGCCGCGGCGCTCGAAACGGCGGACGTGGCGCTCATGACCGACGAGCTGGACCGGCTGCCCTACGCGGTGCGGCTCAGCCGCGCCACCGTGGCGAACATCCGCGCGAACGTGGCGATCTCGCTGGCGCTGAAGGCGGTGTTCCTGGTCGCGGCCCTCGCCGGCGTGGCGACCCTGTGGATGGCGGTGCTGGCCGACACCGGCACGTCGCTCATCGTGGTGGGCAACGCGCTGCGCCTGCTGAAGACGCGGTAGCGGCGGCTACGCGCCGGTGCGGAAGAAGTGCGCGTCGACGAACTCGTCGATCTCCGCCTGCGCCGCGGCGGCCACGCGCAGGAACTGCAGGCCCATGCCGGCCTGCGGGCTGCTCCAGCACACCCTGGCCTCCGCATCGATGTCGCGCTTCGATCCGGGCAGGCGGAATCGCAGGCGCACGCGCGCGTCGGATGCTGGCGGGCCGGTGGTGCGGATGGCGACGCCGCCGTGGCTCAGGTTGAGCGTGAGGGCCGCGGCGGTGGTGTTGCCGACGCGGTACGAGATCGGGATGCCGAGGACGACGCGCGGGCTTCCACGCCGGTTGTAGTCGGACGGGTACAGGTGCGGCGCGAGCGTGGGCAGGATGTGCTGCACCGCGCTGTACTCGTTCACGTAGCCGCCCACGCCAAGCGCGGCGAGCGCCTTCACCTCGTCGGCGCTCGCCACCGAGCCGCTGAACACGAGCACCGGCAGCTTTCCGGCGTCGATCTTCCGCAGGGTCTTCACGATCTCGACGCCCGCGCCGTGCGGAAGGCGGAGGTCGAGCACGAGCAGGTCGAGGCGCGCGAGATCGGCGCGCACGCGCCCGAGCACTTCGGCCGCGCTGCGCGCGACGAGCACGTGGTGCCCCGCGTCTTCGAGCGCGCTCTTGAAGCGATCGCGGACCGACGGGGTTTCGGCTGCGATCAGAATGGTCTTCGCCGTGGCCTGGGCGGGCGTCATGGTGGCCGGTTCGAGGGCGGTGTCGTTGCAGACTGTATCAGGTTCCCGATATAATTCCGACTACCCGTGACCGTTCCGATCAGGAGCATCTGATGGCCGCCACCTGCCCCGAGTGTGACATGGAGGTCGAGATCGACGAGGCCGACGTCGAGATCGGGGACGAGCTGTCCTGCTCCGAGTGCGGCGCCCTGCTTCGCGTCGCCAGCGACTCTCCGCTGGAATTCGAGTCCATCGACGACGAGGACGACGACCTCGACGATGACGACGAGGACGATGACGACGAGTTCGGCGACGACGACGAGGACTGGGACGACGACGACGAGACCGACGACGACGACTGAGTCGCCGGCACCTCCCGTGTCCGAGGCGCTCCGATCCCGGGAACGCGCCCTCCACGCCATCCTGCGCGACCTCGGTTCGACCCTCGTCGCCTTCAGCGGCGGCGTCGACAGCGCATACCTCGCCTGGGCGGCCCACGCGGTGCTCGGCCCGCGCGCGCTGGCGGTCACCGGCGACAGCCCGAGCTACCCCGATCGGCACCGGCAGATGGCCCTCCGCCTCGCGCGCGACTTCGGCTTCGCGCACGAGATGGTCCCGACCGCGGAGCTCGCGCGCGCCGAGTACCGCGCCAACGGCGCCGCGCGCTGCTATCACTGCAAGACCGAGCTGTACGGCCGGCTGACCGCCCTGGCCCGCGCGCGGGGCTTCGCCTCGGTCGTCGACGGCAGCAACGCCGACGATCGCGGCGACTATCGCCCGGGCCGCCAGGCCGCGCGGGAGCACGGCGTGCGCAGCCCGCTCGACGAGGCCGGGCTTTCGAAGGACGACATCCGCGCCCTCTCGCAGGCCGCGGGCCTGCCCACGTGGGACGAGCCGGCGTCGGCCTGCCTGTCGTCGCGCATTCCGTACGGGAGCGAGGTGACCGACGAGAAGCTCCGGCAGATTGAGCGCGCCGAGGAGCTCGTCCGCGATCTCGGCTTCCGCGTCTTTCGCGTCCGCCACCACGACCACGTCGCCCGGCTGGAGATCGCGCGGGACGAGATGGGGCGCGCGCTGGACGCCGACGTCAGTCGGCGGCTGGTCGACGGGCTCAAGGCGCTCGGCTACCAGTACGTGAGCCTCGATCTTCAGGGTTACCGCCTCGGCAGCCTGAACGAGGCGCTGCGCCTCCGCCCCGTCCCGTGAGAGGTGCCGCCGTCGCGCTGGTGGCGGTGCTCGTCGGGGCGGCCCACGCGCCCTTTCTGCCGTCGTCGCTCGAAGACATCGACTCGGTGAACTTCGCGCTGGGGGTCCGCGAGTTCGACGTCGCCGCACACCGGCCCCACCCGCCCGGGTATCCCGTCTACATCGCGCTCGGCAAGGCGACCGTGCCGGCCGTGGCGGCGCTCGCGGATCCCGGCACGCGGGCCGCCCTCGACGCACGCGCGCTCGCGGCCGTGTCGCTCGTGTTCGCCGTCATTGCCGTGCCGCTGCTCTACCGCCTCTTCGCGTGCCTGTCGCCGCCCCCCGGCGAGGGCCTCGCGCCGCCGTGGCGGACGTTCCACGCGCCGGCGTTTGCGGCGGCGGCGGTCACCACGGCGTCGCCGCTCGCCTGGTACATGAGCGTGCGGCCGATGAGCGACGTACCCGGCCTCGCCGCGGCCCTCGCGTCCCAGGTCTGCCTGGCGCTCGCGTGGTGGCGCCAGCGCCCCGACGCGAGCGGCGATCGGCGGCTCTCGCCGGAGGCGACGGCCGCGTCGGGCCGGATGATCGTGCTCGGCGCCTTCCTGGCTGCCATCGCGATCGGCGTCCGCTCGCAGCCGATGTGGCTGACGCTGCCGCTGCTGGCGCTGGTGCTCGTCGATCGCATCGGACGCGGCGTCGCCGGCGCGCTCCTCGGCAGCGGCCTGACGTTCGGCCTCGGCGCCCTCGCGTGGGCGGTGCCGCTCATCGCCGCGAGCGGCGGCTGGAACGCCTACCTGGCCGCGCTCGGCAGTCAGGCCGGCGAGGACTTCGCCGGCGTCGAGATGCTGTACCTGCAGCCGTCGCCGCGGCTGGCCGCCTTCGCGCTGGTGCGCACCTTCATCCATCCGTGGGACTCGGTGTGGCTGGGCGGCGTGATGATCGGACTCGCGGCCATCGGCGCGGCGGCGCTCCTGTGGCGCGACCGGCGGACGGCGGTGTTCGTCGTCGCGATGGCGGCGCCGTACCTCCTGTTCCACCTCTTGTTCCAGGACACGACCTTCACCCGCTACGCGTTGCCGCTCGTGCCGGTGGTGGCGTGGCTGGCCGTGTCCGCGCTCGCGCTGGCCGGGCCACGCGTCATGGCAGCCGGCGCCGCGGCCGTCGTCGTGTGGAGCCTCGCGCTGGCGTGGCCGGCGAGCGTGGCCTACGCGGCGCGCCCGAGTCCCGTGGTCCGCGCGCTGGCCGAGATGCACGAGGCCGCCACGGCCGGCGCGCCCGGCGCGCTCGCCATGCACCAGACGTTCCGCCGACCGCTCGACGCGCAGGACGTCCGGATCGAGCCGCGGCTGCCCTCGCCCCCGCGACGCGAGTGGCTCGAGCTGGCGGCGTACTGGAAGAGCGGCGCCACCGCGCCGCTGTGGATGCTGGCCGATCCGCACCGGAGCGATCTCGCGCTGGTCGATCCGCGAAGCCGCGAGGATCGGACGCGCTACGCGTGGGATGTCGACAGCCTGTCGGCGCTCGGCGGCATGCGGCCGGCCGACGTCGTCTGGTACCGCATGCCGCCGCCTGGATGGTTCGCCGAGGAGGGGTGGGCGCTGACCCCCGAGACGGCCGGCATGGCGCGCCTGATGGGCCGTGGCCCGCATCTCGGCCCGATCACCGCCTGGATCCGCCGGCGCGCGACCGCGGCGCACCTCGTGATCGGCGGCCGTCACCTCGGCGCGCCGTCGGAATCGCCCGCCGCGTTCAGCCTCGACCTCGACGGGCAGACCGTCGACACGTGGACGGCGGCGCCCGGATTCTTCCTGCGCCACGTCGATCTCCCCGCTGGCGCGCTGGCTGGCGACGGGCCGCTGGCCCGGCTCGAGGTGCGGTCGCGCGCCGAGAGGCCGGCGCCCACCTCCGTGGAGCAGTTTGACCTCCAGGATGCCGGCCGGCTCATCTGGGGCTACGGCGAGGGCTGGCACGAAGCCGAGTACTCGCCCGCGCTGGGGGTCTGGCGCTGGGCGAGCCGCGAGGCCACGCTTCGCGTCTTCGGCGCGCCCGGTCCGGTCGTGCTCCGCCTGACCGCGGAATCGTCGCGCCGGTATTTCGACACGGCTGCCCGGGTGCGCGTGCTCGTCGGGGGACGCGAGCTGGCGGCCTACGATGCCGACGGCGGCGACGGTCCGGACGTGCGCATTCCGGCAGAGGCCCTCGCGGCAGCCGGCGGCCGGATTGTGATCGCGACCGACCGTGCCTTCGTGCCCGCCGAGCGCGGCGGCCCCCCCGACCAACGGGCCCTGGCGCTGCGAGTGTTTGCGGTCGCGCTGGCGCCGGAGTCGTCCGGTTTGCGTTGACAATGCACAAATCGCGCCTGTAATCTCGGAGCGCGAAGTGACCGAGGAGGCTCGACCGGATCCAGGGGATCCCTTGCCAGGAGAGGGCAGACAATGATGGATTTGCGACGGACAGCAGGGCTCACGATCGTAGTCCTGGTGCTGAGCATCGGTGCCACGGCGTGCGCCAAGAAGGCGCCCGCGCCGGCTCCGCCTCCACCGCCGCCTCCGGCGCCCGCGGCTCCGCCCCCGCCGCCCCCCCGCCGCCGCCGCCCCCACCGCCGGCGCCGAAGCCGCTGACCGAGGAGGAGATCTTCGCGCGCAAGTCGCTCGAGGAGCTGAACGCCGAGCGGCCGCTGGGCAACGTCTTCTTCGACTACGACAAGTCCGACATCCGCGACGACGCGCGGCCGGTGCTGCAGAAGAACGCCGACTGGATGAAGCGCTGGAGCTCCACGCGCATCACCGTCGAGGGCCACTGCGACGAGCGCGGCACGGCCGAGTACAACCTGGCGCTCGGCGAGCGTCGCGCGAACTCGGTGAAGGACTACCTGGTGAGCCTGGGCGTGCCCGCCGATCGCATCGCGGTCGTGACCAAGGGCAAGGAGTCACCGGTCTGCACCGAGTCGAACGAAGCCTGCTGGCAGCAGAACCGCCGCGGCCACTTCATCATCACGGCGAAGTAAGCGACGACGGAATGACGAAGAGCGAATGACGAATGACGAAGCGCTTTCGCCCTTCGTCATTCGTCATTCGTCATTCGTCCTTCGTCATTCCCCGTAGCACCCCCACCAGCTCCGCTTCGCTGATCCGTCCCCGCAGCCGTTCCCGGCCGTCGAGCCAGACCACCGGGATCTCGTGGCGGTAGCGCTCGTCGAGCGCCGGATCGCGCGTGATGTCGATTTCCTCGACCACGTAGCCGTATGACGGCTGGAGCTCATCGACGAGCAGGCGAAGCTCCTCGCAGAGGTGGCATCCGGGCTTGCCGTACAACGTGAGCCGATGCGGCGCGCTCACCGGGCCTCTGCGGCGATTCGTTCGGCGGCGGCCCTGGGGTCGGCCGCGCCCGTGATTGGGCGCCCGACGACCAGATAGGTGGCTCCCGCGGCCACCGCTTCGCGCGGCGCCATGGTGCGCGCCTGGTCGTCGGTGCCGGCCTGGCCGGCCGCGCGGATGCCGGGGGTGACGATGGCGAAGTCCGGGCCGCACGCGGCGCGAATCGCCGCGGTCTCGAGGGGCGAGGCGACAACGCCGTCGAGCCCGGCGGCCTGCGCCAGCCGGGCGAGATGCACGACGTGCTCGAGCACGGGACGCGTCACGCCGGTCTCGGCGAGCGCCGGCTGATCGAGGCTGGTCAGGACGGTGACGCCGATCACGAGCGGGCGCGCGACGCCGGCGGCCGCGGCGGCCTGTCGGGCGGACTCGACGGCGGCGGCCATCATGGCGCGGCCGCCGGAGGCGTGCACGTTGACCATCCACGCGCCGGTCGCCACGGCCGCCCGGACGGCGCCGGCGACGGTGTTCGGGATGTCGTGGAACTTCAGATCGAGGAAGACGCGGTCGCCGCGCTCGGCGAGCGCCCGGACGACGGCGGGGCCTTCGGCGGTGAACAGCTGCTTGCCGATCTTGAAGCCGGCCACGCTCCCGCGCAGTCGATCGGCGAGCGCGAGGGCGCCGGCGGCGGTGTCCACGTCGAGCGCGACGAGCACGCGGTTCACGCGTGCACGGCCTTTCGCGGCGTCGTGTCGAGCGCGCCCACGAGATCGGCGATGCGCGCGATGCCGTGGCGGTCGAGATACGCGACCAGCCCGTCGCGGATCTTGCCCCACACGAACGGATCGACGAAGTTGGCGGTGCCGATCTGCACGGCGGTTGCGCCCGCGAGGATGAACTCCAGCGCGTCGCGGGCATCCATGATGCCGCCCATGCCGATGACGGGGATCTTCACGGCCTGGCGGCACTCCCACACCATGCGGACCGCGATGGGGCGGATGGCCGGACCGCTCAGGCCGCCCAGGACGTTCGACAGCTTCGGCCGCCGCGTCTCGACGTCGATGGCCATCGCGAGGAAGGTGTTGACGAGGGAGACGGCGTCGGCGCCGGCGTCCTCGGCGGCGCGCGCGAACGACGCGACGTCGGTCACGTTCGGCGTCAGCTTGGGAATGACCGGCAGGTGCGTGGCCTTCCGCACGGCGCTCGTCACGTCGTGGGTGCCCGTCAGGCTGCAGCCGAACTGGATGCCGCCCTCCTTGATGTTGGGGCACGAGATGTTGAGCTCGAGCGCGCTCACGCCGTCGGCGTCGGTGAGCACCTTCGCGACCTCCACGTACTCGTCGAGGGTGGAGCCGCAGATGTTGACGATGGTGCGGGCGCCGCGCGCCCTGAGCGCCGGGAGCTTCTCGCGCACGAACCGGTGCACGCCGATGCCCTGCAGGCCGATGGCGTTGAGCATGCCCGAGGGAGTTTCGACGATGCGCTCGGGCGGGTGGCCCTCGCGCTCCGCGAGGAAGAGCCCTTTGACGGCCACGCCGCCCAGGGAGGCGAGGTCGACGACCTCGTCGTACTCGAGGCCGTACCCGAAGCAGCCGCTGGCCGCGATGAGCGGCGTGGGCAGCTCGAGCGTGCCGATCCGGACGGACAGATCCATCGTCAGTCCCACACGAGGCCGGCGCCGTCGAAGACGGGCCCGGCGATGCACGAGCGGACGAAGTGGGGTGGCTCGGCACCCTGCTTCACGGGCACCACACAGCTGTAGCAGCCGCCGAGGCCGCATCCCATGGTCCGCTCGACGGACACCTCCGACGGCTGGCCGTGTCTCGCGGCCAGCCTGGCGACGGCCTCGAGCATCGGTTCCGGGCCGCACGCCTGTACCATCGCCATGCCCGGTCCGCCGAGCCTCGCGAGCGCGGCCTCGAGCGGCGTGGTCACGCGCCCGCGCGCGCCGCGGCTGCCGTCCTCGGTGGCGAGCGCCAGGGTGACGCCGAGCCGCTCGAAGTAGTCGAGGTAGAACAGCTCGCCCCCGGTTCGCGCGCCGTAGAAGAGCGTCGCCGGCGTCCCCGCGCGCGCCAGGGCTTCGGCGAGCGTGGCGAAGGGCGCGAGCCCCACGCCGCCCGCCACCATCCACGCCTGCTGCGGCGCTCCGACGACGGTGAAGCTGCGCCCGAGCGGACCGAGACACTGGACGCGGTCGCCAGGCTCGAGGTCGTAGAGGAGGCGCGTGGAGCGTCCGGCAATCTTGTTCAGGATGCTGATGGCGGTGACGGCGCCGGACGCGTCGCGCAGGACCTCGAAGACCGAGAACGGCCGCCGGAGCAGCGGGTCGGTGCCCGGCGTGGCCTTGATCATCACGAACTGCCCGGGCGCCGTCTGCTCGCCCACCGCCGGCGCCTCGAGCGCGAGCACGCTGTAGCCGTGCCCGAGGCGCACGTTGGCGATCACGCGCGCGTCGACGTCGATCGGGGGCATCGCGTCGATCATACCTTAGCGGCGTACAATCGGCGCGTGCGGTACCTGCGCATGCTGACGAACGCGGCCATCGCCGGCGCGCTCGCGTCCGCGTACCTGACGACGCTCGTGCTGCAGCTCAACCCCGCGTATCCCCTGGCGCCTGCCGCGCTCCTGCCGCTGGCCTTCACGCTGGGGCTTGCCTACGGCGCGAACCTCGCCGTCCTCTTCTACGCCGCCATCGTGCTCCGGCAGATTGTCGCCACCGAGGTGCTGTCGCCCGGCTGGCTGAGCGTGCGGCTGCTGTCGTGGCTCTGCACCGCCGCGGCGACGGCCGGCGCCGCGGTGATGTGGCTCAACCTCGGGACGTTCGGCCCGGTGCTCGATGCCGGCACCATCGATCGCATGACCACGGGCGCGGCGGCGCTGTCGGCGGCGGCCGCCACCTTCCTGCTGCTGGCGATCGCGCACATCGGCCGCCGCGGCGGACGGCTGAGCGCCGTCGTGCTCGTGCTGACCATGGTTCTCTCGGTGGCCGCGCCGATCGTCGCGCGCGGCCCCGCGCGGCCCGGCGTCGTCCCCGCCGCGGCGCCGCCCGCCGCATTCGCGGCGCGCGCCGAGGCGCGCGTGTGGATGCTGCTCGTCGACGGCGCGTCGCTCGACAGGATCTCGCCGGCTGTGGCCGCCGGGCAGCTGCCGAATTTCGGCCGCATGCTCGACGGGGGCGCCTCGATGCATCTGGCGACCGTCCGTCCGACCCAGGCGGAGCCGGCGTGGAGCGCCGTGGCGACCGGGCGGCTGCCGATGGCGAACGGCGTCCGCTCCTCGGCGCTGTACCGCGCGCGGGGCGGCAGCCCGCCGCTGACGCTGCTGCCGGACTTCTGCTTCGCGCAGGCGCTCGTCCGCTTCGGGTTCCTGGGCGAGGACGCGCACTCGCCGGCGTCGCTCGACGCGAGACCGATCTGGCACATCCTGAGCGACGCCGGTGTACCGGTGGGTATCATCGGCTGGCCGCTCACGCATCCGGCCCCAGAGGTGCGCGGCTACATCGTGTCCGACGCGTTCCACCGCCTGACGGAAGCGGAGCTCGATCTCGGCGCCGCCGGTGCCGTGTCGCCGGCTGGTCTGCTGCCCGACGTGCGCGCGGCCGCCGCGGAGTCCCCGGCGCCCGACCCGCGTGCCATTGCGGGCGAGGACCAGTCGGCGCCCGGGCTGGACCCGGAGTCGCGGCGGGAGCCGGACAAGATCGCCGCGGATCGCGTGCACGTGCAGATCCTCGACGCGCTCGAGGCGCTCGCGCCGGCGGACTTCACCGCGGTGCGCCTGCCGGGACTCGACGACGTCGGCCACCGCTTTTTGCGCTACGCCGATCCGACGCCCTTTGGCGACGTCACCGAGGAGGAGATCCGCCAGTTCGGCGACGTCCTCCCGCGCTACTACGCCTTCGTCGACGCCGTCGTGGGATCGCTCCTCGCGCGGCTGGGCCCGGACGATCTGCTGCTCGTCGTGTCGCCGTTCGGCATGGAGCCGCTGACGCCGGGCAAGCGGCTGCTCGAGCAGCTCGTGGGCAACCCGGCGACGAGCGGCACCCACGAGCGCGCGCCGGACGGGTTTCTGCTGGCCTACGGGGCGGCCGTCGCGCCGGGCCGGCTGCCGCGCGGATCGCTCGTGGACGTGACGCCGACGATTCTCTACTTCCTCGGTCTGCCCGTCGCGCGCGACATGGACGGCGCGCCGCGCACCGCGCTCTTCACGCCGGCCTTCACGGCGGCGCATCCGATTACGTTCATTCCGGGGTATGGGCGGTAACGAGTGCGCGGGTGCCTGTGCGGCGACCCGAGGCAGGGTCCCGCTAAGGGGCGCGGGGTCATTTCCGCGCGTCCAGGCAGGCCGCACCGTAGGTGTCCGGGCGCGGTCACGCCCCACGGATGGCAGCGGAGGGCACGGACTTCGTCCCGCGGTTCGTCGCCGCGTTCTCGAGCCCGACGCGAACGCCAGGCCGAGTGCTCCCGTCTACATCCACATCCTGCACGTGCGCGTTGCCTTGCACCACGCGGAGGGCACGAGTGAGGGGCCGGAGGTGTTGTCATGCGGCTCCCGACCCTGTTGTGCGCGGCGTTGCTCCTTGGACTTCCCCCGCGGCCTGCCGGCGCGGAGCCTGCGCGATCGCCGGCACCGCGGTTGCGATTTCAGGACGCGCGGTCGGCGCGTATCTTCGACGAAGGCATGGCGCGCTCGCGGCTCCTCGCCGAGCTGGCCGCGCGCGTCGATGCCGGCGACGTGTTCGTCTACGTGAGCGCGAGCCCGGGGCTCGACCGGAGTCTGGCGGGTTCGGTGATCTTCGTCGGCGCTGGCGGCGGCTACCGCTACCTGAGCGTGCGGCTGAATCCGACGCTCACCTCTGGCGCGCTCATCGCGACGCTGGCCCACGAGCTCCAGCACGTGGTGGAGGTCATCGAGGCCCCGGAGGTGCGGAGCCCCGAGGCGCTGACCGAGCTGTACGAACGCATCGGCCACCCGACCCGTGCCGGCGGACGGCCCGGCTGGGACACCGTCGCCGCCGAGCAGATGACCCTTGCCGTGCGGCAGGAGCTGATGCTCGACGACACCGACCCCTCGCGCCGCCGGAGCGGCACCGACCAGCTGCGCTGATCCCCGCACGTGGGCACCCAGGCACCCGGGCACCTGGGCACCCGGGCACCTGTTGTATCCTGTACCCCTCTTTAACGGCGGGCCGGTGAGCCCGCGAAGAGGAGCCTCCATGACGATCCGCCTGGAGGTCCGCCCATGCCGGTAGTCATGGATGCGGACCGCATCGCCCGCGCGCTGACGCGCATTGCCCACGAAATCGTCGAACGCAACCGCGGCGTCGCCGACCTGGCGCTCGTCGGCGTGCGCAGCCGCGGCGTCCCGCTGGCGCGCCGCATCGCCCGCGCGCTCACCGACATCACGGGCGACGAGGTGGCCACCGGCGCGCTCGACATCACGCTGTACCGGGACGACCTGATGCGGCAGGCCGTGGGCCCGCAGCCGCTCGTGCGGCGCACCGAGATCCCTTTCTCCATCGACGACCGCACCATCGTGCTCGTCGATGACGTCCTCTACACCGGACGGACGACCCGCGCGGCGCTCGACGCGCTCATCGACTTTGGGCGGCCGAAGGCCATCCAGCTCGTCGTGCTCGTCGATCGCGGCCACCGCGAGCTGCCCATCAAGGCCGACTACGTCGGCAAGAACGTGCCGACGTCTCGGCAGGAGAGCGTGCAGGTGCGGCTGCAGGAGATCGACGGCGCCGACGAGGTGATCATCGACAAGGCGGAGGGCTGACCGTGGGCGCCGACACCACACTCCAGGCCGCCGCCGCGCTCCGCCAGAAGGACCTGCTTGGCATCGCGCAGCTCTCGCCGGAGGAGATTCTGCTCGTGCTCGACACGGCGGAGGCGATGAAGGAGGTGGGGCAGCGGGCCATCAAGAAGGTACCGACGCTCCGCGGCCGCACCATCGTCAACCTCTTCTTCGAGCCGAGCACGCGCACGCGCACGTCGTTCGAGATTGCGGAGAAGCGCCTCAGCGCCGACACGCTCAACGTCGCCATCGGCACGTCGAGCGTCGTGAAGGGCGAGACGCTGGTGGACACGGCGCTCAACATCGAGGCCATGCAGCCGAGCATGATCGTGCTGCGCCATGCCTCGTCGGGCGCCTGCCACCTGCTGTCGCGCATCTGCCGGGCCGGCATCGTGAACGCCGGCGACGGCATGCACGAGCACCCCACGCAGGCGCTGCTCGACGCCTTCACCATCCGCGAGCGCAAGGGCCGCCTCAGCGGCCTCAAGGTCGCCATCGTCGGCGACCTGCTGCACAGCCGCGTGCTCCGGTCCAACATCCTGCTGCTGACCAAGCTCGGCGCCGACGTGTGGGTGTGCGGTCCGCGGACGCTCGTGCCGATCGGCATCGAGCGCATGGGCGTGCGGGTGACGACGCGCATCGACGAGGCGGTGGAAGGCGCGGACGTGGTGATGATGCTGCGCATCCAGCTCGAGCGGATGGAGGGCGGGTTCTTCCCGTCGCTCCGCGAGTACTTCCTCACCTTCGGCCTCACCGAGGCGCGGGTGGCGCGCGCGGCGGGCGACGTGATGATCATGCACCCCGGGCCCATCAACCGCGGCGTCGAGATCGCCTCGGAGGTGGCTGACGGGCCGTGCTCGGTGATTCTGGATCAGGTGGCCAACGGGGTGGCGGTGCGGATGGCCGTGCTCTACCTGCTGGCGGGCGGAGCGGACCATGAAGCGGCTGCTTAAGGGCGGACGGCTCGTCGACCCGGCCCGCGGCGTGGACGGCGCCTTCGACGTGCTCATCGACGGCGATCGCATTGCGCAGGTGGGCCGCGATCTGCCGGTCTCGCTCGCCGAAGGCGGTGAGGTGGTGACGATGCCGGCGGGCCTCGTCGTGTGTCCCGGGTTCATCGACATGCACGTGCACCTCCGGGAGCCCGGCCAGGAGCACAAGGAGACCGTCGCTACCGGCACGGCCTCGGCGGTTGCCGGCGGGTTCACGGCCGTGGCGTGCATGCCGAACACGAGCCCGGTGAACGACAACGCGGGCGTCACGCGGCTCATCCTGCAGAAGGCGGCGGACGCGGGGCTGGCCCGCGTGTATCCCATCGGCGCGGTGTCGCGGGGCCAGAAGGGCGAGCAGCTCGCCGACATTGCCGAGCTGCGCGAGGCCGGCTGCGTGGCGGTGAGCGACGACGGGCATCCGATTGCGACGGCGCTGCTGGCGCGGCGCGCGCTCGAGTACACGCGGATGTTCGACATGCCGGTGATCGAGCACTGCGAGGATCCGACGCTCAAGGGCGACGGCTGCGCGCACGAGGGGCCGCGCGCGACGGAGCTCGGCCTCCGGGGCATCCCGGGCGTGGCCGAGGCCATCACGGCGAGCCGCGACATCCTGCTGGCCGAGTTGACCGGCGGCCACGTGCACATCGCCCACATGAGCGCGTGGACGACGCTCGAGGCGGTGCGCCAGGGGAAGAGCCGCGGCGTGCCGGTGACGTGCGAGGTGGCGCCGCACCACTTCACGCTGACCGACGACCTGCTCGCGGCGCCGGTGCCGTACGACACGAACGCGAAGATGAACCCGCCGCTCCGGGAGGCGCGCGACCGCGACGCGATGCTCGAGGGCATCCGCGACGGCAGCGTGGACGTCATCGCCACCGATCACGCGCCGCACCACTACGACGAGAAGCAGGTGGAGTTCGACCGCGCGCCCTTCGGCATCGTCGGGCTCGAGACCGCGGTCCCGATTGCGCTCGACCGCCTGGTGCATGCCGGCGTCGTGTCGCTCGCGCGGCTGGTGGAGCTGATGTCGGTGAACCCCGCGCGGATCCTGCGCGTGCCGGGCGGCACGCTGGCGCCCGGGTCGGCGGCCGACCTCACCATCCTGGCGCCCGATCTGACAGTGACCATCGATCGCGCGGCGCTCCGGAGCAAGTCGAAGAACACGCCGTACCACGGCTGGACGTTCCGCGGCGGCGTGGCGGCGACCCTCGTCGGCGGTCGGGCGGTGTTCGTGAACGCGGAGGCGGGCCTCCGGCTCGAGATGGACCGATGAGCCAGCGGCACGACGAGATCCGGCGGCGCGCGCTCGACGACCTGCGGCGCTTCGAGGTGGTCATGGACGGCCACTTCGACTACGGCAACGGCTTCCACGGCCGCGTGTATGTGAACCCGCACCAGTTGTTCCGGTGGCCGTCGACGATCTGGCGGGTCGCGCAGGACCTGCTGGACGTCATCCCGGCGCCCGTCATCGAGCAAACCGAGCTCGTGGCGGGGCCGGTGACGGGCGGGGCGCTGCTGGCGCACACGCTGGCGGGGCTGCTGGACGGCCGGCGCGCGCTGGCGCACCCGCCGTTCTCCTACGCGCCGTTCGGTGTGGGGCCGGATGGCGGGCCGGCGCTGAGCGCCTACTACGCGCGGCTCGTGAAGGGCCGCCGCGTCCTGCTGGCCGACGACGTGCGCAACACGGGCCGGACCTTCGCGCGCTGCGCGGCGCTGGTCGAAAGGGCGGGCGGCACCGTGGTCGCGACGGTGGCGATCGTCGACCGGCTGGCGGCGGACGTGACGCTCCCGGTGCCGAACGTGGCGCTGGTCGAGTACCAGGGGCCGCCGAACTACCCGGCGGCAAGCTGTCCGCTCTGCGCGGGCGGGATGCCCATTACCGAGTTCTGAGCGCCTGCGGTGAGCGCAGACCCGCAGGCGTGCGCTCCATAATGGCGCCGTGAGCCAGCCCGCGTCCCACCCCCGGATGGCCGTGCTCTCCGCCGACACCACGGCCGACGTCGAGCGACGCCAGATCGAGGCGTGGCGGCGGCTCTCGCCGGTCGAGCGGCTTCGGCTCGTCAGCGACGCGACGCGCGCGGTGACGGACCTGTCGCTGGCCGGGATTCGACGCCGCTACCCGCAGGCGTCGGACCGCGAGTGTTTCCTGCGCCTGGCGGCCATTCGGCTCGGCGTCGACACCACGCGGCGAATCTATCCCGAGGCCGCGCACCTGACCGACCTCCGCGGGGCGCGGTGAACGATCCCGTTGCCGTCGCGATCGCCGTCGCGGAGATCCTCGACGCGTGCGGGCTGCGCTATTTCGTCGGCGCTCGCGCGAGCGGAGTCCGCCATCGAACCGCAGGACTGAAGCGCGCGGAGTCGCTTCCCTGTCGGAGACATCGCCCGTCGTGTGCGGCACGCGCGTCGTGATGACAGCCGCCGCCAGCGAGCAGCCGATGCAGCCTGTCGGCTGCCGAGCTCGAGAAGCGGCTCCGGGCGCGCGACCGCAAGATGCCCGGCGACATCGTCATCGGCCCGATGGTGTAACGACCTCGAGACGGGCAGGCCGAGCGTGCCGTGCGTGCCGGCTGGGCGATGCGCGAGAGGCATCCCTCGCCGCCGGTTGCGCCCGGGCTCCTGCTCACCTATTCTTGACTCGTGACGATGCCGCCCATGGTCAACATCGAGGAGCGCGTCGATCGGCGCGTGGGCCGCCGGCTGAGAGCCGCCGACCCGTTGTCCCTTGCGTCGAGCACGCGGGCGGACGCCGAGGCCTGGCGCGAGGCGTTTGGCGGCATCCGGGTCGCCCGAGGCGTCTATCGCTTCCGCACGCACGAAGAGGCTGACGAATGGCTGTGGAAGGCGATCAGCCGTCCCACACAGACCTAGAGTGCCGCGAACCGACGCTGGAGGACCTGCGGGACCTGGCCCGGGCGTTGAACGAGCGCGGCGCGCGCTACGTCGTCATCGGCGGGTTCGCCATCCGCGCCGCAGGCTACAACCGGCGAACGATGGACGTCGATCTGCTCGTTGCGGCCGACCCGGACAACGAAGCCCGCGTGTTCGAGGCGCTGGCCACCCTGCCGGACCAGGCCGTCCGTGAGTTGCAGCCTGGCGACCTTCAGCAGTACAGCGTGATCCGCGTCGCCGACGAGATTCTCGTCGACCTGATGCGTTCGGCGGGAGGTATCGAGTACGCCGGCGCCCTGCCGGACATCGTCACGAAGGAGGTGGGGGGCGTGGCCATCCCGTTCGCCTCGCCCAGACTGCTGTGGCGCATGAAGGCGGTGACGCATCGTGCGAAGGACGCCGCGGACCTCGTGTTTCTGCGCCACTGGTTCAGCGAGCGACAGGAAGACCCGCCTTCGACCGGCTGAACGCGGCTCACGCGCCGGGCGCGCGGTCCGTGCGCGCCAGCTCCGCGCGATGGTCCTCCAGGTAGACGATGGGCTTGTCGGCCACGTAGGCCAGCTCGCGGCTGATGTGGCTGCGGGCCGAGACGACGAACAGGCGCTTGCCGCGCGACCGCAGCAGATCCACGGCGCGCTCGAAGTCGCTGTCGCCCGAGAACAGGAAGGCGACGTCGTAGTTGTCCAGCGTGTTCATCATGTCGAGGACCATCTCGGTGTCGAGATTCCCCTTGATGATGCGCTCGCCGGTCTCGGTGTCGTGGATGAGCTTCACGGGCCGGCGCCGGACGATGTAGCCGGCGTGGGAGAGGAAGTCGAAGAAGCGCTGCTGGAGCGGGTCGGATGCGGTGAAGTCGGCGACGTAGTAGAAGGCGGCGTAGACGCTGGCGCCGGCGAGGAAGAAGTCGCGTACCTTGCGGAAGTCGACGAAGTAGCCCGCGGTGCGGGCGGCATAGTCGGTGTTGGCGCCGTCGATGAACAGGGCGACGCGGTCGGTGGCCCGGATGAGGCGGCCGATGTCGATGGCCCCGGCTGTCGGAGGCGGCGCTAGGGCCGGCGGTTCGGGCGGGGCGGGTGGCGTTGACGACGGTGCCGGCGTTCCGATTGTGACGGGCTCGGCCGGCGACGCTGGGGGCGCGGGTGCGGCGGCCGGCGGCGTGGGCGAGCGGCGCGCTTCCACGAGTCTGGCTCGGTTGAGCGCGTCGGCCAGCGGGGTCCTCAGCGTTCCGCCGGTGGACTCGAGCGTGGCGGCGGTGACACGCTCCACGGGCTCGGCGATGGCGAACGTTTCGTGGTGCCGAAGGCGCACGTACCAGGCCTCGCCGTCGCGGACGCGGTCGAGCTGGGTGTAGTCGACCAGGACGACCTTGCCGCCGGGGAGGCGCGCCGCCTTCCGGCCGTCGGCCTGCTCGTGGAAGACGAGGGTGGCGTCGGGCGGGTTGTCGGGTGCCGAGGGCGTTCGGGAGGTCGTGTCAGGCATCGCGGCCGAACCTCCATCATACTTTCGCGGCCCGACCGGCAGCCTGTGACCTTGCCTGACACACCTGTGGTAGAAGATGGCGGAGGTCCGGGCGGAATCACGGTTGAGCCGGTCTGATTGGCAGCGTTCCGCGCGCCGTTGCTGCCGGTCATGCGGCGTCCGTCCCGTGCGCCATTGGTAACGGCCATCCCCCCGGTCGAGGGGTTGCTCTGTGCACGGAGCCTCGCTCTTCCGCAGTCCTGACCGGAACCAGGCGCTCATTCCGCCGTCGCAGTCGGACGAGCCGGCTCCCGGCACCATCTTCAGCCCCGACGTTGTCGTGTGTCGACTCGAGCCGGAGTCCGGTGCGGGCGTGGGGCTGGACCTGCGGTGCGCGCCGGCGGTGGCGCAGCGCTGGCGGGCGGCGCTGCTGACCCAGCTCCAGCGGGTGCCGGAGCGGCTTCGCGATGTGTTCTCGGGTCACGAGCCGGGTGGTCGACCGCTCGACCGGCCGCATCTGGCGTTACTGCCCGTCGCCGACGTCGGCCGCCCGCGGGCGGAGGGTCGCCTCGAGGGCCTGGGCCTCGTTCTGCCGCGCGCGCTTGCGGCGGACGACGCGCGGCTGTTGATCGAGGCGGCGGCGCGGGTGGAGCGGCTCGTGCTGGGCCGGCTCGGCGTGTGGCGCCTCGCGGCTGTGAGGACGGGTGAGCATGCGCCGGCGGCGCTCCGGCCCGACGGGTGGACGGCGTATCCGTCCGGCGCGGTGCGGTGGTCCACGGTGACGCCGATGGCGTTCGATCGCCATCCCAAGGCGGCCGATGCGGCGGCCCATCACGAGGAGATGGCGGCGATGGTGGCGGATGCATGCGCGCGCGTCGGGCTCCCGCGGCCGCGCGAGGTGGCCGTCGGCGCGGCGTCCGTCCATGCGGGCGTTCCGCCGGCGCACGTGTTTCCCCGACTGCCGCGCAAGGACGGGAGCGAGCGCCGTCACGCGCACGTCGAGGTGGCGTTCGACGGCCCGGTGTGCGGGCCGGTGCTGATCGGTGCCGGGCGCTATCGGGGGTATGGAGTGTGTCGGGCGGTGGGTGTGGGGGTGTCATGAGATCACTCGCGTCCAGTGGGATTCTCGCGACGAGACCCGTCCCTTGGCCGGACAGCCGGCACAGTTCGAACCTGGAGGCAAGGTTCAGTACCGTGCCTTGTTGGGCGGCGCTCTTCAACCGTGCTGACGGTGCCGAATGACGTTCGAGAGATTCTTTAAACACCTAACCGGTGGAAGTCGCCCCGGGGACTCTGGTTACGAGCCACATGCTTGGCAGTCGAGACTTGCGGCCGATTCCGTGTGTCGTGATCGCCTTATTCGAATACCAACCGGTTTCGGAAAGACTGCTGGCGTTGTCTCAGCGTGGCTTTGGAACCGAGTGGAGCAACGAAACTCCGGTTGGCCACGCCGCCTCATCCTCTGCCTGCCGATGCGGACACTCGTGGAGCAAACGCACTGCGAGGTCGCGAGCTGGCTGGAACGCGCAGGCCTTGATCCGCACCAGCATGTTCACATGCTGCTCGGCGGTCTCTCGCCATCGGACTGGCATCTAATACCAGAATGCGAGTGCGTCCGAGATATAACCGAATGTTGTGGATCGGTTGAATGACAAAAGGCGGCGTATCCTTCGTGTGATTCCAACACACCACCCGGTTGGGCGCCGGGGGAAGGAGACGCCACCCATGCTGAGAGTAGTCGA
>JBFMCA010000008.1:0-75444 GCA_040754955.1 Acidobacteriota bacterium
GCCCCCGGCCCCGACGACGTGATTCAGCAGGGCGACACGCTCTCGCTCGTCGGCAGCAACGAGCGGCTCGCCCAGCTCGATCGCCTCCTGAAGCAGGCCACCCCTTAGAGGAAAAGGTGCCTGGCAACTTTCTCTGACGAAAGGTGCCAGGCACCTTTTCCTTACGATCCGCGTAAGTCCTTTCAGCCGACGAAACCGCGTCCTGGCAGGTTGCGGCGTTTCTGCAGCAGCCTGCGGTCGTTTTCCGATTGGCCCGTATTGTGCTGGAGGGGCGGTCGCGCCACCGGAAAAGGTGCCTGGCACCTTTTCCGGCGCGGCGGGAAGGAGTGAGGAGTGATGCGACGCGTGCTGATGGGGCTCGGAGCGGCCCTGCTTGTGACTCTGGTGACGGCGCCGAGCGCGGACGCGCAGATCGTCCACATGACGGCCAAGCTGTCCGGCGCGAACGAGGTGCCGGGGGTGGTGACCGGCGCCGGCGGGACCGCCACGGTGACCGTGGACGTGACACGGCAGACCGTGTCTTACGTCATCGACGTTTTCAACATGCCTTCGGGCCTGACGGCGGCCCATTTCCACGCCGGCGGCCCGGGCGTGGCGGGCCCGGTCGTGGCGAACATCACGATCACGCCGACCATCTCGAACGACTTCACGGTCACCGGGTCCGTCAGCAGCATCACTGTGCGTGACGCCCAGGGTATCCGGTCGCTGGAGGACTTCATCCAGGCGCTCGTAGGCGAGCAGCTGTACATCAACTTCCACAGCGCGGCGAACCCCGGGGGTGAGATTCGCGGCCAGGTCCTTCGGGTCGTCCCCTAGGCCGGCGCACAGGAGGTTCGGGGCGCCGTAGGCGCGCGGCACTCCGACACTGCCCGGCATCGCACTGTCCCCGCGATGCCGGGCATCGTTTTTCCCGCCACGTACTCCCCCCCAGCACCGCGGGCGACGGGTCGTCCTGCAGACGGACCGGCCGCCGGCTTCGGCCCACCGCACGGCTTGAGGTACACTGAGCGACCTCTGCATGAAGCTGTCGGTCGTCATGCCCTGCTACAACGAGCGGGCCACCATCCGTGAGATCGTCTCGCGCGTGCTCGCCGTCGACCTGGGCGGGGTCGATAAGGAAATCGTCATCGTCGATGACGGCTCCAGGGACGGGACGCGCGAGATCCTGAAGGAGCTCGCCGCGCAGCCTGAAGTGCGCGTGCTGCTCCAGGAGCGCAACCAGGGCAAGGGCGCGGCCGTGGCGCGCGGCATCCGCGAGTCCACGGGCGACATGGTCGTCATCCAGGATGCCGACCTCGAGTACGACCCGGCGGAGTACCCGCTGCTGCTGCAGCCCATCCTCGCGGGACAGGCTGACGTCGTGTACGGGTCGCGCTTTCTCGGCTCGCCGCGGGGACACCGCGTGCTGTACTTCTGGCACTCGGTGGGCAACCGGCTGCTGACGCTGCTCTCGAACGCCTTCACCGACCTGAACCTCACCGACATGGAGACCTGCTACAAGGTCTTCGTGCGGCGGATCGCCGATCGACTGGACCTTCAGTCGCGCGACTTCGGCATCGAGCCCGAGATCACCTGCAAGGTCGCCCGCCTCGAGGCCCGCATCTACGAGGTGCCCATCTCGTATCACGGGCGCACCTACGAGGAAGGCAAGAAGATCGGCCTCAAGGACGCCTTCAAGGCGGTCTACACCATCCTGCGGTACTTTCGATGGGATCCGCCGGGGCCGGTCGGCGAAGTCACGCTTCGGCGCATGGCGCAGCTCGCGCCGTACAACCGGTGGCTGCACGAGCGGTTCGAGCACCACCTCGGGCGCCGGATCCTCGAGGTGGGCGCAGGCGTCGGCAACCAGACGCGCTACCTCGTCGACGAGCGCGACCGCGTGATCGCCTCGGACATCGAGCCGGACTACCTCAGCGCGCTGAGGATCCGCTTCGCCGAGAGTCGCAACGTCCGCGTGGCGTCGTTCCGCTTCCCGCTGAGCGAGGCCGATCGCGCAGATCTGGCCGCTGAGGCGCCCGACACCATCGTCTGCCTGAACGTCCTCGAGCACATCGAGGACCACGCGAGCACGCTCCGCGACTTCCTGTCGATCCTGCCGTCGGGCGGCCGGCTCGTGCTGCTGGTGCCGGCGCTCAAGGCGCTCTACGGCACGCTCGACGAGCATCTCGATCACTTCCGCCGCTACGAGAAGGCGGAGCTCGACGCGCTCGTGCGGGACGCGGGCTTTGAAATCGACGAGCTGCGCTTCCTCAACCGGCCCGGCGTCTTCGGCTGGTGGCTCAACTCCCGGGTGCTCCGGCGCACCGTGCTTCCGAAGGGCCAGCTCCGGATGTTCAAGCGCATCCTGCCTCTGCTCCGCCGGGAGGAGCGGCATCCCCCGTCGTGGGGCATGTCGCTGCTCGTTCTCGCGCGCAAGCCGTGAAGACTGCCTGGATCGCCGTCGCGTACGGCGCCCTCGCGGTGCTCATGACGTGGCCCGTGGCGGCCACCCTCACGCGCGATTTGCCCGGCGATCTGGGCGATCCGGTGTTCGTCTGCTGGGTGATCGCCCGTGCCTCGGACCACTGGCTGCAGCTTCTGGCCGGAGACGCGTCGGCGATACCGCGATTCTGGCAGGCGGGCATCTTCTACCCCGAACCTGACGCCACGGCATTCTCGGAGCACTTCGTCCTCCACGCGCTCGTGGCGCTCCCGGTCTGGGCGCTGACGCGCAACGTCATCCTCTGCTACAACCTGCTATTCATCGCGTCGTTCGCGCTGAGCGGCCTCGCCATGTTCCTGCTGGCTCGCGAACTGACTGGCCGGCCTCGAGCCGCCTTTGTCGCCGGGCTGGTGTTCGCGTTTCTGCCCTACCGGATGGCGACGCTCGCGCACCTGCAGGTGCTCTCGTCGTACTGGATGCCGTTCGCGCTGCTGGGCTTTCTCCGTTTCGCCGCGACAGGACGAAACGGCGCGCTCGCGGGAGGGGCTGCCGCCCTCTGGGCACAGTCGCTGGCGAGCGGGTACTACCTCGTCTTCTTCGGTCCGTTCCTAGCGCTGTTTGCCGTCGTGACGCTCTGGGCGTACCGGCGCCTCACCGACGTCACCGCCTGGGCAAAACTGGCGGCGTCGGCTGTCGCTGTCGCCCTTGCGACGCTACCCTTCGCGCTGCCGTATTTGCGGCTGCAGCAGCGCTACGGGTTCCGAAGGTCGCTGCAGGAAGTGGAGTTCTTCTCGGCCGATCTGCTGGCGTGGTTCACCGCGTACGACGCGATGAACCTGTGGGGTAGCCTGCAGGCGCTCGTGCGCGCGGAGGGATTCCTCTTCCCGGGCCTGACTGGCCCCGTCTTCATGCTCGCCGGCCTGATCGCCGCGTGGCGTGCCTCACGCGGGACCGACGACGCCTCCGCTCGCGCGCGTGTGGCCGCAGCCTTCGGCACCGTGGCCGCTCTGATTGCGTTCTGGCTGGCGCTCGGACCGAACCCGTCGATCGATACGCAGCCCATTGGACTGCCGTCGCTGTATCGCGTGTTCTACGATTACGTCCCGGGCTACGACGTCGCGCGCGTGCCGAGCCGCTTTGCGATGATCCTGTTCCTCATCATGGCCGTCGCAGCCGGCTTCGCGCTGGCACCGCTCGACCGCTCGCGCTGGCGGGTCGTCCTGCCGCTCGTCGGCGCAATGGCCCTGGCCGACGGCTGGGCGGCGCCGCTGCCGATGAACCGCACGTGGACGACGTATCCCGGTGAGCTCAAGCCGCCGGAGGCGCGCATCTACCCCGAGCGGGAGGCGCCGCTTGTCTATCGCTATCTCCGCATGCTCCCGGAAGGGACCGTCGTCGCGGAGTTCCCCTTCGGCCTGTCCGAGCGCGAAATCCAGTACACCTACTACAGCGCCGTGCACCGCAAGCCCATCGTCAACGGCTACAGCGGCGCCTTTCCGATGGTCTATCAGCTCCGGATGAAACACCTGCACCGTCCGTGGCTCGACATCCACCGCGCCGCCGCCCAGCTCTACGACGACGGCGTCACCCACGTCGTCGTCCACACCGGCGCGTGGGAGGACGACGGAGGCCGCCGGCTCGCAGCCGATTTCCAGGCAGTCGGCCTCCTGGTCGAGGCCAGGTTCGGCGACGACGTCGTGCTCCGACTGCCCCGCTGAAGGTCCGGCGCGTCGCGGGAGCGCCGAACTGGCGGCCGCGTCAGAAGTACACGTTCAGCCCCCAGGACCACATCGAGCCCTGGTGCGACAGCCGGAGACGCTCGCCGAAGGGGATGAGGTTCGGCGCCGACGTGGCACCCGGCCGGGCGTCGGCCATGACGGGGCCCGGTTGATCAGCGCCAAAGCGCAGGAACGTGTACCGGTAGTCGCCGTACACCCCAATCCGGCGCCCGATGCGGATCTCGGCGCCGAGGCCCGCGTGGTATCCCATCTTGCGGGTGGTCGTGTCGGTCAGGACGGCCTCCCCGGCGCCGAGCTGCTGAATGCGCTGGGTGAACCAGCCGACACCCCCGAGCAGGTACGGCGACAGCGTCGAGCGGACGGGGAACACCAGCAGCGACGCCTGAATCGGCGTGTCCTTGATCCGCTGGCTCAGGTCGTCGTTGAGCGACGAGCGGTAGTCGATCGAGACCTCGAGCGCGGTCGTGCCAGACCCGAGACGGACACCGGCGCCCGAGAACGTGGCCGAACCGTCCGGCGACCGCGCGTCGCCCCGTACAAACGACAGCCTGGGCCCGACGCCGACACCCTGGGCGTGAACGAGCGCCGGCGCCGCCAGCCATGCGCCCGCCAGGCACGCAAGTACCCAATTCCGCATTCGAGGACCCTCCTGGCGTGACGTATCGGGCGGCCGAGTGCAGAACTGTAGAGGGGCTCGGGGCCTTGGGCTCTGGCCTCTGGGCCGCCCCAAGCCCCAGGGCCTCTTGTTACCCCAGCACGCGGATGACCACGCGCCGGTTCTGGGCGCGGCCGTCGCGCGTCGTGTTCGGCGCAACGGGACGCGTCTCGCCGTAGCTGATCACGTTCATCTTGTGCAGCGGAATCTGGTGCTGCTCGTACAGATAGCGCTTCACCGATTCCGCGCGCGCCTGTCCGAGCCGCTCGTTGTACGCGGCGTCGCCGACGCTGTCGGTATGGCCCTCGATCTCCACCCACGCACTGGCCGGGTGCGCCTTCAGCCGGCTGACGACATCGTCGATGGCGCTGCGCGCCGCGTCGGGCAGCTCGGCGGCGCCGAACCGGAAGTTGCCCTGGTTCTCGCTGAGGACGACCTCGAAGAGAAGCTTGCGCGCCGACGCCTCGATGGCGTCGGCCCGCGCGCCGAGCGTGGCGCCCACCTGCCCGGCACGCGCGTCCGCTGCCTGCGCCGCCTTCTGCGCGTCGGCGGCCGACTGCTGCGCGCGCCGATCGACGTCGCCAATCTTCTCCTCGTTCTGCCGCACGCGCTCCTGCGTGCCCTCGAGCGATTCGCTGAGCGTGGCGATCTTGTCGTTCACCTGACCGACTTCGGTACGGACGAACTTCTTCGTCGCGCACGCCGGCGCCCCGGCCGCGGCGAGCGCCACGATGGCGACTGCATACACGGACTTCATGATGCCTCCTCGATGCCGATGAAGGGGCGGGCCGCGGCGACCATGTAGCCGCCGCGCGCCCGCACGGTAAGGTGCTTGCGCCGCGCGCGCACCTCGATGGGGTGCCAGCCGTCGCCGGCGCCGGGCTCGAACGCAATCAGGTACTGGTGGCGGAGCTCGGCGAGCACGACGCCGGCCGCCCGGATCGACGCTGACGGCGTCGATACGAAGTGAAAGGCCCCGCCCGTCCAGCGCGCAAGCTCTCGGGTGGTGGCGGTGCCGGCGCTGACCCGCGGCGCGCGGCCGCCGACGCCGGGATCGTCGATGGGCAGCACGGTCGCGAGCACGTAGACGGGCACGTCGATGGCGCTCGCCATCGCCGACACCTCGGCCGGTGTGCGACGGCTGGCCGTATCGACGCCGTCGGTGACAACAACCACGGCGCGCCGGCGGCCGGTGCGCGCCGCGACCCGCCGCGCCGTCTCCGCGACCGCGTCGTGCAGCGAGGTGGCCCCGAACGGTTCGACCTCCCCCAGCGCACCCTGTGCCGCGCGCGTGTCGACCGTGAACGGGGCCACCTCGTGCAACCTGGTGTCGAAGGTGTAGATCGCCGCTTCGTCCGTGCCGGCCTCGAGTCCCGACAGCAGGTGCGCGGCGGTCATCCGCGCGGCAGCCGCGCGATCGGCCATCGTCATGCTGCCGCTTGCGTCGACGAGAATCGCCACGCTGAGCGGCGCGCGTTCGACGCGGAACTCGCTGATGGCTCGCACCTCCCCGCGATCGGTCACCTCGAAATCGTCGCGGGTCAGCCCCGGCACGAGCCGCCCGCGGGCGTCGGTGACGGTCGCCACCACCGTGACGAGATCCACGCCCGTATTGAAGGTCGGCCTCGCAGCCTGGCCGATGGCACCTGCGCTGGCTGTGCTCAGTACCGTCGCCGAAAGGAGGAGGAGGAGCCTCATCAGCCACCGGCAATCCAAGATCACTGCCAACGCGTTAACGTGTTGAATAAATTGAACTTGACGCCTGATCGTTCGGCGGTCTCAACCGTGGGACGACCTGAATCGTGTAAAAGCTACACGCCTGGCACCGCCCCGAACCGCGGGGACCGCGGGGTAGAATCTCGGACGCAATGAGTCTCGCGCCTGCTACCACCGTCATCCGAACTGCCCGCCGAGTCGATCGGTTCACTTACGCCATCCGCAACATCGTGGCCGAGGCCCGCAAGGTCGAGGCCGCCGGCACCCGCGTGCGCTACCTGAACATCGGCGATCCGAACCAGTTCGGCTTCGAGACGCCGCCGCACCTGGTCGAAGCCGTGGCGCGCGCCATGCGCGACGGGCACAACGGGTACACCGCCTCGGTGGGCATCGCCGAGGCGCGCGAGGCCGTCGCGGCCGACTTCACCTCGCGCGGCGTGCCCATCTCAGCGGATCGCGCGCTCATCACCTCGGGCACCTCCGAGGGCATCGAGCTGGCTCTGACCGCCGTCGTCGACGAGGGCGAATCCGTGCTGGTGCCGTCGCCCACGTATCCGCTGTACACGGCGGTGCTGGGCAAGATCGGCGCGGTGCCGGCGTATTACCGGACCGACCCGGCAGACGGATGGCAGCCGGATCTCGATCACATCCGGAGTCTGATCACGCCCTCAACGCGCGCGCTGGTCGTGATCGATCCGAACAACCCGACGGGCGCGATCTACCCGGAGGCCACGCGGCGCGCGCTCATCGAGCTGGCCGACCAGCACGGGCTGGTGATTCTCGCCGACGAGGTATACGGCGACGTGGCGTACGACGGCTCGGTGCCGCCCATGGCGGCGCTCGCACCCGACGCGCCGATTGTGTCCTACTCGAGCCTGTCGAAGGCGTACCTGGCGCCCGGCTGGCGCGCGGGCTGGATGGCGGTGGGCAGTTCTCCGCGGCTCGATCCGGCGCTCGCCGCCATCAAGAAGCTTGCGGACGCGCGGCTCTGCAGCCCTGGGCCCATGCAGTACGCCGTCGTGGCCGCGCTCACGGGCGATCGGTCGCACCAGGCGGCGTTCCGCCGGGCGCTCGCGGAGCGGGCGGCGCTCACGACGGCGCGCCTGAACGCCATTCCCGGCATGTCGTGCGTCGCGCCGCGGGCGGCGTTCTATGCGATGCCGAAGGTCGAGCTGCCGGCTGGCAGAACCGATGAGGACTTCGTGCTCGGCCTGCTGCGCGCGAAGGGCATCCTGTGCGTTTACGGATCGGGCTTCGGCACGGCGCGCGAAGGCGGGTTCTTCCGCGTGGTCTTCCTCGCGTCGCCCGGCGAGCTGGCGGCCATCTACGACGACATCGGAGCGTTCACGGCCGAGTTCCTGCAGTGAGCGGCATGGCAGAGGGCCGCCGGCTCATCCTCTTCGGGATCGTCGCGACGATACTGGCCGGCCTCCTGCTCTACACGCTCGTTCAGGTCCGGAGCACGCTGCTCGTCATCTACGTCAGCGCGCTCTTCGCGATGGGGCTGTCGCCGCTCGTTCAGCTGGTCGAGCGGCAGCGGGTCGTGCCCATCGGGACGCGCCGCGTGCCGCGCTGGCTGGCTATTCTCGTCGTCTACCTGGCGGTGCTGCTCATCGTCGGGGGCATCCTCGCGATGATTCTTCCGCCGCTCGTGGAACAGGGGCGCCAGCTCTGGCTCACGCTGCCGGAGCGGCTCGATCGGCTGCAGGGCTACCTGATGGCGTGGGGCCTCGTGCAGGAGCCGGTCACGGTCAAGGACCTGCTGCAGCGCGCGCCCGCGGGGAGCGCCGACGCGGTCACCACGGTGCTCACCGCGGTCTGGGGGTTCGCCGGGGGACTGTTCGGCCTCGCGACGACTCTGATCCTCACCTTCTACATGCTGGTGGACTCGAAGGGAATCTTCGAGGTGTTCCTGCGGCTGTTTCCCGAGGAGCGCCGCCCGCGCGTGGCCGTGCTGAGCGCGTCGATCACCGACAAGATCAGCGGGTGGCTCGGGGGACAGGCGCTGCTGTCGGGCACCATCGGCCTTACCACGTGGCTGGCGCTGTCGCTGCTGGGGGTGCCCTACTCGTCGGTGCTGGCCGTGGTGGCGGCGGTCGGCGAGGCCATCCCTATCGTGGGTCCCGTCCTCGCAGCGATTCCGGCCGTGCTCGTGGCTTTCTCGGTGTCTCCGGCGCTGGCCGTGGCCGTCACGGTCTTCTTCGTGGCGCAGCAGCAGCTGGAGAACGCCGTGCTGGTGCCGCGCATCATGGAACGCCAGGTCGGCGTGAGCGCCATTGTGGTCATCGTGGCGCTCGCGGTCGGCGCCGAGCTGCTCGGGCTGGTCGGGGCGCTCCTCGCCGTGCCCACGGCCGCCATCGTCCAGGTCATCTTCGAAGAGCTGGTCCTGTCGAACGGGCAGACGTGAGACCCGCGCTCGCCTACACGGCCGTCACGCTCGTCATGACGTGGCCGCTCGCCCTCCACGTCGGGCGGGATGTGCCCGCGGACCTGGGCGACTCGCTGCTGAACCTGTGGATTCTCGGCTGGGTGGCCGACGGCCTCGTGGGGATGGCGACCGGCGCGCTGTCGTGGACGGCGTTCTGGAACGCCGGCATCTTCCACCCCGATCCGCTGGCGCTGGGCCTCTCCGAGCACCTCGTGCCGCAGGGCCTGCTGGCGCTCCCGATCTACTACGCGACCGGCAATCTGATCCTCGCCTACAACCTGGTGTTTCTGTCGTCGTTCGTGCTGTGCGGCCTCGGGACGTACCTGCTGGTGCGCGACCTCACGGGCCATCGCGGCGCGGCGTTCGTCGCCGGGCTCGTCTTCGCGTTCGCGCCGGCGAAGATCGCACAGTTCTCGCACATCCAGGTGATGAGCTCGCAGTGGATGCCGTTCGCGCTCTTCGGGCTGCGCCGCTTCGTGCTGACCGGTCGCCCGCTGGCGCTGGCCGGCGGGTCGGCGGCGGTGCTGCTGCAGGGGCTGTCGTGCGGCTACTTCTTGTTGTTCTTCACACCGCTCGTGCCGCTGTTCGTCATCCACCAGATGTCCGTGCATGGGCGCCTGTCCGATCGCCGCACGTGGCTGGCGCTGGCGGCGGCAGGACTCGTGGTCGCGCTGCTGCTCGCGCCGTTCCTCCTCAAGTACGCCGAGACGCAGTCCGTGCACGCGCTCGAGCGTCGCATGGCCGAGGTCTCGTGGTTCTCCGCCGACGTCTCGGCGTACCTGACGGCGCCGGCGGGCGCGCGCCTGTGGGGCCCGGTCCTGCAGGCGTTCCCGCGCCCCGAGGGCGAGCTCTTCATGGGCGCCACCGCGTGGCTGCTCGCGGCCATCGCGCTCGTCCATGCATGGCGCGCCGCGCCGCGGGCCGCGCCACTCTCCTCCCGGCCGCTCGCGTGGCTCCGGCTGGCGCTGATCGCCTTCGCGCTGGCCCAGGCGGCCGCGTTCGTCGCCATCGTCGCCACCGGCGGGTTCGTTACCTCGGTGGGCGGTGTCGTCATTCGCGCCACCGATCCGCTGAGCGCGCTCACCCGCGCCGCGCTCACCTACGTGGCCCTCCTGATCGTCTCTCCAGGCGATCGGGCTCGCGCCCGGGCGTTCGGCGCGTCGCCGGCGGCGCTCGCGGCGGCGCTCTTGGCGCTGTGCGTCTGGTTGTCGCTCGGCCCGGAGCCGCAGAGCGCCGGCGACCCCATCCGGAGCCTCGGCATCTACGGGTGGCTCTACGAGTCGGTGCCGGGCTTCAGCGGCCTGCGCGTGCCCGCGCGGTTTGCGTTCGTCGGCCTGCTGTTCCTCGCGGTGCTGGCCGGCCTTGGGCTGGCCGCACTCGCCGGGCGCTCGCCGCAAGGGACCAGCGTGGCGGCGGCAGCCGGCGTGCTCGTGCTCGTTGAGGGCGCCTTCGTCCCCATCGAAACGAACCGCACCTGGGGATCGGGGGAAGCGACGCCGCCGGGCCGCGTGTATGCGGCGGCTGAGGCGCCTCCCGTGTATCGGTTCCTCGCGTCGCTCCCCGATGACGCGGTGCTGGCGCATTTCCCGTTCGGCGACGCGGCGTGGGAATTGCGCTTCGTGTATTACGCCTCCGTGCACCGCAAGCGCATCCTGAACGGCTACAGCGGCGCATTCCCCGCCGGGTACTCCACGCGCCAGGCTCGCCTCCGCCGCTACGGCACGGAGCCAGACGACGCGTGGCGCGCACTCGCGGACGCCGGTACCACCCACGTCGTGATCCACCCAGAAGCGTTTGCCGAGCCAGCCGCCGCCGGCGAGGTCGGCGAGTGGCTCACGGCGCGCGGCGCGCGGCTCGTGGCGCTCTTCGACGACGCCGGCGTGTTCGAGCTGCCACGCTATACTGCGGCCGATGCGCGCTGAGCCGTCGCCACTCCCGGCGCCTGCCGACACGGCCGCCGGTGCGCCCTTCTCGAGCGCGGCCGTGACGCGGGTCCGGAAGGAACCCGACGTCATCCCGCGCCGTAGTACCCGACGATGCCCGTAGGACGCGCGAGGCAGTTCGTCGAGAACTACACCCAGGGCCTGACGACCGACGACCTGGGCAAGCTGTTCACCCGCGAGACGCCCGAAGCGTACCAGTTCTTCGCGAAGGGCGTGAACACGGCGGAGCTCGAAGGGCTGCCGTGGCACCGGCGCGTCGTGCGGTACGCGCAGGGGTTCTTCCTGGCCTTCACCATGCGCCTGTCGCCGGCGCGGCGCGTGATGTACGCAGCAGCGCTCATCATGAGCGCCATCGGCATCCTCGGACTGTTTCAGGGCTTCGGCATCGTCACGATTCCGATCCCGTTTGCGTTTTTCTTCATCCGCGTGGGCATCCCTGGTCCGGTCTTCAGCGACGGCACGCTCTGGCTGCTGTCGGGCTTCCTGCTGATGAACCTGCTGGTGTTGCTGGAAGTGGCCGACCGCCTCTCGCTCAAGCGCGATCTCGAGGTGGCGCGCGAGATTCAGCAGGCGATGCTGCCAGCCGGCACCTGGAACGGCCCCGGCGTCGAGGCGTTCGGCCTCACGCGGCCAGCCAACACGGTCGGCGGCGACTTCTACGACATCCTGCCGCGCCCGGACGGCCGCCTCATCGTGGCCCTGGGAGACGTCGCCGGCAAGGCCAGCCCCGCGGCCTTGCTGATGGCGCTGCTCCTCGCGATGCTCCGCACGCTGGTGGACGAAGGGCTCGAAGGGGCGGCCCTCGTCGAGCGGTTGAACGTCCAGGTCTCGCGCCACGCGCCGCCGTCGCGGTTCATCACGCTCTTCGTCGCCGACTTTCGTCCCGACACCGGTCACATGGTGTTCGTCAACGCCGGGCAGACGCCGCCGATGCTGCGGCGGCATGACGGCCGGATCGAGCGGCTCTCCACCGGCGGCATCGCCCTCGGGATGTTCCCGGGCGCCACCTACGAGGCGGGAGAGGTCGATCTGGCGCCGGGAGACGCGCTCGTGATGTACAGCGACGGCATCACGGAGGCGGAAGATCCGGCGGGCCTCGCCTTCGACGAGGGTGGCCTCGAGCGCACGCTGGCGCTGCACCACGGGACGTTCGGCACCGCGTCGGCGAGCGCCATCGGGCAGGCTATCTTCGACGCCGTCGAGCACCACCGCCGCGACTCGCGGCTGAGCGACGATCTGACGGTCCTGGTGCTGAGCCGCCTGCCGAATCCGCTGGCCTGATCCGCGGCGCCCGGCGTCTAATGGACGTATGGGCCGCGCGCTCGTGCTCCTGCTGATCGTGCTGGCGGCCGGGCCGGCCAGGGCCAGCCAGGACCCTGTCGCGTCCTCCGACGACCTGTCCATCCAGGCGCTGCTTCAGGCCGTCGAGACGGCCATCTCGACCAGCGATCGCGCCCGCTGGCTGGCCCTGCTGTCGGCGACGGCCGACCGCGACCAGGCGCTCGAGTTCTTCGACGCCGTGGTGCCGCAGGGCGTCACCCGCGTGGTCATTCGCGAGCGCGACCGGCAGCCGCTCGAAGGTACGCTGCCCGGCCTCGGCTACCGCCTGCTCGTCGAGGTGTTCGTCGAGACCGGCCCGCGCGGGCGAATCGCGACGTGGCGGCTCGACATCCGGCGTCCGCGCGGCACCGAGGGGGAGGACCAGCCCTGGCTCGTGAGCGGCCAGGACCGCCTGTCGGCCGTCGAGGGCCTGCACCGCCTGGAGCTGCACCCTGAGAAACAGTTCGCCGCGCGCAATCTCGAGATCGCGTCCGTCGACTTCACGCTGCGCCTTCCGTCGGGCGACGTGTTCTTCGCCGAGACGCCGGAGGGCGTCACGGCGCTCGTGCTCGTCGGTGACGGCACGCTCACCTTCGCGCCGACGCCGGCCGAAGAGAAGGGGCAGGTGCGGATGTTCTCGGGCAGCGACACGCTCGATACGCCGTTCACGGCGGCGTTCGTGCGGCTCAGCCCGTGGGAGTTCGATCGGCGGCTCGATCCCCGCGCGCTCGAGCCGGCGGCGTTCGACCCGCGGGCCGCGCGGCGGGCGCGCGCCATCTTCGACGAGGACGTCGGCAAGTCGTACAGCCTCGACCTGAACGACCTGAGCCGTGACACCTGGTCGCTGCTGCCGCAGCCGGGCGACTTCGTCGCCGAGGTGCGGACGCGCCGCCACGACGTGCTGACCTATGCCCGCTCGTCGAGCGAGGCCGAGGACGTCTCGCTCTTCCAGCGCGCGCGCCGGAAGAACATCTCGGTGTATGCGTCGGAGCAGAAGCTGGCCAGCCGCGGCCGGTTCTACAACGAGGACGACCTGGCGGAATACGACGTGCTCGATTACCAGATCGAGACCACATTCCACCCCGACCGCGAGTGGATTGACGGGCGCGCGCGCCTGCGGATGCGGGTGAAGTCGTACGTGATCGGCGCGCTCACCCTCAAGCTCGCCGAGACACTGGTGGTGACCTCGGTGGCCAGCGACCAGTTCGGGCGCCTGATGTTCCTCCGCGTGCGCAACCAGAACAGCGTGGTCGTCAACCTGCCGTCGCCCGTCGGCCGCGACTTCGAACTCACCCTGCATGTCACCTACCAGGGCCGCCTGCCGCGGCAGGGCATCGACCAGGAGTCCGCGGCCGTCGAGGCGCAGCAGGACCGATGGGTCGGCCCGGATATCCCGGTCGTCGCGCCCGAGTCGTACTGGCTCTTCAGCAACCGGCAGCAGTGGTACCCCCAGAGCGGCGTCACCGATTTCGCGACGGCAACGCTTCGCCTGACTGTGCCGTCGGAGTACGGCGTCGTGGGCTCAGGTGTCCCCGTCTCCGGCACGCCGGTGGTAGTGACGCAGACGGCGGGCGGGCAGCCGATGCAGACGCTCTGGATGTTCCAGGCCGCCCAGCCCGTGCGCTACCTGAGCGCCATCGTCTCGCGGATGAGCCCTGTCGATGCCTCGACGGTGGCTCTGGACGTGGTCCCGCCGACGCCGCCGCGCAAGGGAGAGCCCGGCGTGCCCGCGGTCGGCATGCGCAACACCATGCAGATCGAGATCGCGGCGGTGCGCCGCCAGGAAGGCCGCGCGCGCGACGTCTTCATGACCGCCGCCGAGCTCGTACGCTTCTATGCGGCCATCGTCGGCGACGTGCCCTACGACGCGCTCGGCATTGCGATGGTCGAGGACAAGCTGCCGGGCGGCCACAGCCCCGGCTATGCGGTGATGCTCAACAACCCGCCCCCGGTGACGCCGTTCACCTGGCGCAACGACCCGGCGACGTTCGCCAGCTTCCCGGAGTTCTTCATCGCCCACGAGATCGCGCACCAGTGGTGGGGGCAGGCGGTAGGCTGGAAGAACTACCACGAGCAATGGCTCAGCGAGGGCTTCGCGCAGTACTTCGCCGCGCTCTACGCCCGCGAGCGGCGCGGCGAGAGCGCGTTTCGAGACATGCTCAGGCAGTTCCGTCGTACGGCCACCGACTTCGCCGGGCAGGGGCCGGTGTACCTGGGTTACCGGCTGGGCCACATCAAGTCGGAGTCCCGCGTCTTCCGTGCGCTCGTGTACAACAAGGGCGCCGCCGTGCTGCACATGCTGCGCCGCCTGGTGGGCGACGACGCGTTCTTCCGCGGCATCCGGCGCTTCTACGCCGAGAACCGCTTCCGGAAGGCCGGCACCGACGACCTGCAGCGGGCCATGGAAGCCGAGTCGCACCGCCCGCTGGAGCGGTTCTTCCAGCGCTGGATCTACGAGGACACGCTGCCGCGCGTGCGGTACCAGGCGGGCGTGGAGGGGCAGGAGGTCGTCGTGCGCTTCGAGCAGATCGGCGACGTCTTCGACGTCCCGGTCACCGTCTCGCTCAACTACGGCGACCGCGTGGCCGAGGAAGTGGTCGTCCTCTCCGACGCCGTCGTCGAATCACGCCTCCCGCTCGCGGGTCCGCTGCGCGGCATCGAAATCAACGCCGACCACGGGGCGCTGGGGGCGTTTGACAGGAAATGACTTTGGACGGAATGGCGAAGAGCGAATGACGAATGGCGAAACGGGCTTCGTTCCGGCGCTTCGTGATTCCCTTCGTCATTCGCCATTCGTCCTTCGTCATTCCCCGCTAGAGCTCCCGTAGCGCCTGCGGAATCGGGAGCCGCGCGGCGCGGATGGCCGGGAAGAGGCCGCCCACCAGCCCCATCGCCAGCGCGTAGACGAGCCCGGTTGCTGAAGCCCAGCGTCTTGAGCACGCCGACCTCGCTCGTGCGCTCCCGCACGGACTGCGCCATCGGTTGGCCGCCACCCGCATCGTCGTGAAGAGGACCAAAGCGCGCGGTCTCCGCGAACACTCAACCCGCAGGCCGCGCCGCCAGATGCCGCTCGAAGAACTGCACCAGCTTCCGGTAGAAGAACACCGCGTAGTGCTCCCGCGCCGTCCACGCATGCGTCGCCCCCGGCGCCGTCGCCAGGTCGAAGTCCTTGCCCAGCAGCATCAGCCGCTCCGCCAGCGCCATCGTCGTCCGGAACGGCACGACGTCGTCCATGAGGCCGTGGATGATGAGCAGCGGGTCGCGCAGGTCGTCACCAAGGCCCAGCGCCGACCCGCGGACGAACGCCTCAGGATGGGTCTCCGGGGACCGCGTGATGGCCACATCGTCGGGCCCGAAGGCGTGGGGGTCTACGGCGGGCGCCCCTGCCACACCGGCCGCGAACAGTCCCGGCCGCTTGAGCAGCGCGTAGACCGTGAGCAGGCCGCCGTAGCTGCTGCCCCAGACGCCGATGCGCCGCCCGTCCACGTACGGGAGCGCGCGCAGGCCGTCCACCACGGCCTGCAGATCGTCCAGGTCCTTCCCGCCGTAGTCCATCAGGAACGCCTCGCGGAACGCGCGGCCGTATCCTACGCTCCCGCGCACGTCCGCCTGAACGACGATGAAGCCGCGCTGCACGAGGTACTGTTGCAGCGTGCCTGACAGCCCGCCCCAGCGGTTGCGCACGGTGTTCGAGTAGACCGGCCCGAAGATCACCGGGTGTCGGCGGCTGCGATCGAGGCCGGTAGGCTCCAGGATGCGCGCGTGCACGGGGAAGCCGTCGACGGCGTTGGTGAACGTCGCGTACCGCGCGCGCGCCCAGGGGTGCCGCGCGAACTCGGGAGGTGGCGAGGTCGTCACGCGCACCGGCGCGGCGCCCGGCGCCAGCGCCGACACGAGCAGCTCGGGCGGCGTGACGTCGTCGGACCAGAGCGTCGCGAGGCGGCGGCCGTCGGGTGAGACGAACGGCACGTGCACGCCGGGCAGCGAGGTGATGGCTTCGGGACGCCCTCCCGCGGCCTGGCGGTAGACGTGCCGCTCGTACGGGCTCCTCAGCGTGCCGGTGAACACCACGCCGCCGTCGGCCAGCATGTGCAGGCTGGCCGTGCCGCGCTCGCCGGCCACGTCCCAGTCGCCCGAGGTGATCGCCGCGGGTGTGGGGGCGGCTGCGCCTGTATCGAGCGCGTAGAGGTGATCGCGCTCGCTGATGTCGGCGACCAACACGATGCGTCGGCCGTCTGGATGCCATCGCGCGACGTAGGCCGGATAAATGCGCGTGGCGCGGTGGTCGTGCCACACGAGCCTCGGCGTCACGGCGCCGGCGTCGACGATCCAGATCCACCGGTCGGTGCCGGTGTCCGAGACCTGATCCACCAGCAGCCGGCCGTCGCGCGACCACGCGAAGTCGCTGATGGCGCGCCACCCGGGCGCCTCGAGCGCAACCGGTCGCACGGCGCGGGTGGCGACGTCGACGATGCTGAGGGAGCGCCGCTCGTTCTCGTCGCCGGGATACCCCCGGCGCAGCTCGCTCACGACCGTCTCCGGCCCGAGGTACGAAGGGAAGGGCACGCGGCGGATGTGCCGGCGGTCGACGTGATGGAAGACGATGGCGCCCCCGTCGGGCGCCCACGCGTACGGCGTCCAGCTCGCGCCCCAGACGCCCGTGCCGACTTCGGCGTCGGCGCGATTGTAGGTGCCCAGCGGGACGCCGGCGATGCCGGGCGCCCCGATGCTCGTGAGCCGGGTCGGCGGCGTGCTCCCGTCGATGGGCCAGACCCACAGGTCGCCGGCGCGCAGAAACGCGACGCGCGCGCCGTCCGGCGCGAGCGAGACGTCCGACACGCCGTCGGCCGGCGGGAGCGGCTCGGGCGACGTGCCGTCCAGCGCGACGCGATAGAGGCGACCGCGCAACACGAAGAGCAGGCCGCGGCTGTCGGGGAGCCACACGATCTCGCTCACACCGCCGCGGGCGCGGGCGGCGCTCTGCGCCGCAAGCGCCTCGGTGGACCGGCCCTCGGGCGGCGGCGGCGGCGGATGGGTCCGCTCGAGATCGGTGAGCCGCCTGAGGCCCGTGCCGTCGGCTCCCACGATCCAGATGTCGCGGAACGGCCAGCCCTCGTCGTTCCACCGGAAGGCGAGCAGGCGGCTGTCGGGGGACCAGACGGGCGACGCCGGCGCGGTGCCGATGAGGCTCGGCAGCGACGCCACGCGCTCGACGGTAAGCGGCGCCGGCTGCGCCGAGGCCGCCAGGGCAACGCACGCGAGCGCGGCGGTCGTGAGCAGGACGCGGATCGGCATGACGAGGATCACTATAAACTTGGGCGCCATCCGGATGACGACAACTACGACACCCGAGCGACCCGAGGCTCCACGCCTGGCCCGCGAGATGGGCCTGCTCGGGCTGACGGCGACCGGCGTCTGCTCGATGGTCGGCGCCGGCATCAACGTCATCCCCTTCATGATCCAGCGCAACGTCCCGGGCATCGGCGGCGACGTCCTTGCGGCGTTTGCCTTCGCGGCCGTGCCGGCGATGCTGGCGGGCCTGGCCTACGCGGTGCTCGCGTCGGCGATGCCGCGCGCGGGCGGCAGCTACGTGTACGCCAGCCGGGCGCTCGATCCGTACCTCGGCTTCGTGGCGTCCTTCTCGCAGTGGTTCGCCCTGTGCGTGGCCATCGGCGTCGTGTCGTACGTGCTGGTGCCCTTCCTGCGCGACATCGCCATCGCCGTCGAATGGACGGGCGTGGCCGCCGCGCTCGACTCCGGACCGGTGCGCGTGGCCGTGTCGCTGGCGGTGCTGTGGGCCGCCGTGGGATTGAACCTGCTCGGCGTCACGGCCTACGAGCGGCTGATTGTGCCGTTGATGTTCCTCACGTTCGCGCTCGGCGTCGTCGTCATCGTCGCGGGCTTCTCGTTCGACCACGGCGATTTCACGGCCGCGGTCCTCGCGCGGGACGGGCACGTGGTGCCGGCCGAGGGGCTCGAGTCGGGCCGCTTCGGGACGTTCCTCTCGGCGGCGGCGCTGCTCTTTGCCTCGTTCATCGGCTTCGACTCCATCGCGCAGGCCGGCGGTGAGGCGCGGAACCCCGGACGGAATCTGCCGCTCGCCATCGGCATCGCGGTGGTATCGGTGGGGCTCTTCTACATGCTGTTCACGGCGGCGGTGTATCACGCCGTGCCGTGGCAGTACATCGCGGAGCAGGCCCAGCGCCGCGATCTCACGGCGCCCGGGCTGCTCGGCTACCTGCTGTCGCCGTTCTGGACGGTGGTCATCGTGTCGGCGGCGGCCGTGGCGCTCATCAAGGACCTGCCGGCCATGCTGCTGGCGGTGTCGCGGCTGATGTTCGCGTGGGCGGCGGACGGCATCTTCCCGGCCGCGGTCGCCGCCGTGCATCCGGTCCGGCGCACGCCCCACGTGGCGATCCTGGCAAGCGGGGCGATGGCGACGGCGGGCATCCTCGGCAGCCACTTCGCCGGTGACTTTTTCCTCGGCGTGGACATCCTGGTCACGGCCATGCTCGTCAACTTCATCCTGATGGCGGCGTCCGTGCTCGCGCTGCCCGGGCGCAACCCCGGCTTGGCGGCGGCGGTGACCGTTGTCCCCGACCGCCGCGTGCAGGCGCCCCTGGCCGCGCTGGGCGTGGTGGTCCTCGCCGGCTTTCTGGTCATCCACACGATCAAGGACCTCTCGGCGCCGGCGGCGGCGTGGTACTTCCGCTCCACGCCGGTCTGGGCACTGGTGCTGGCCCTGGGCTCGATCGTCTACTGGCGCGAGGTGCGCGGGCTCCGGCGGGCCGGGGTCGATCTCGACGCCCGCTTCGCGGCGCTGCCGCCCGAGTGACGCCGATGACACCTGTCGTGGAGCGCCGCGAACTGGCGCCGGGCTTCTCCATCTCGCGCGTGCTGACGGGCCTGTGGCAGATGGCCGATCAGGAGCGCGACGGGCGGAGCATCGACCTGGCGCGGGCCGCCGCGGCGATGCGGCCCTACGTCGAGGCCGGCCTCACCACGTTCGACATGGCCGACCACTACGGGTCGTCGGAACTCGTGGCGGGCCTGTACCGCTCCGGGGCGCCGGGATCGGCCGAGCTCTGCACCAAGTGGGTGCCGAAGCCCGGCGCGGTGACGAAGGCGGAGGCGCGTGAAGCGGTCGCGCGCGCGCTCACGCGGCTTCGAACCGACCGCCTCGACCTGCTGCAGTACCACGCGTGGAACTACGCCGATCCCGCCTGGCTCGAGACGCTGTTCCACCTGCAGGAGCTCAAGGCGGAAGGGCTCATCGCGCACCTCGGGCTCACCAACGTCGACACCGCTCACCTGCGCGTCGTCATCTCGAGCGGCATCGAGATCGCGTCGAACCAGGTGTCGTTCTCGCTCCTCGATCAGCGGGCCGCGGGCGGGCTGGCGCCGTTCTGCGCCGCGCACGGCGTGCACCTGCTGGCGTACGGCACGCTCGCCGGCGGCTGGCTCACCGAGCGGTGGATCGGGCAGCCCGAGCCGGACTGGGAGCGGACGGGCACCTGGTCGCAGATGAAGTACGGGCGCTTCCTGCGGGTGGCCGGGGGCTGGAACGCGCTGCAGCAGGTGCTCGCGGCGGCGGCGGCGGTGGCGGCGCGCCACGGCGTGTCGATCGCCAACGTGGCGAGCCGCTTCATCCTCGAGCAGCCCGGCGTCGCCGGCGTCATCGTGGGCGCGCGCCTCGGCGAGCGCGACCACATCGCCGACACGCTGCGCCTCTTCTCGTTCACCCTCACCGATGCCGACCGCGCGGAACTCGGCCGCGCGCTGGCCGCGCTCGCGCCCATTCCGGGCGACTGCGGTGACGAGTACCGGCGCCCGCCGTTCCTGACAGCGGCGGGCAATCTCAGCCACCACCTCGACGAGATGCCCGCGCCCTACGCGACGCAGCCGGGCCCCGGCGGCCGCACGCTCTGCCTCAGCGGGACCGTCTGGGAGCCGCTGGCTGGCTTCGCGCGCGCGGTGCGTCTCGGCAACCGTATTCACGTGTCGGGGACGACGGCCACGCTGGGCAGTCGCGCCATCGGCGGCGCGGATCCGGCGGCCCAGACGCACTTCGTCATCGACAAGATCGAGGGCGCGCTGCAATCGCTCGGGGCCTCGCTCGCCGACGTCGTGCGCACCCGCGTGTACGTGCGCCGCGTCGACGACTGGGAGGCGGTTGCGCGCGCGCATGGCGCGCGCTTCCGGGGCATCATGCCTGCCAACACTCTCGTCGCCGCTTCCCTCGTGGGGGACGAGTATCTCGTGGAGATCGAGGCCGAGGCGGAACTCGCGGGGTGAGAGGGAGAGGAGCCGGCCGCGCCGGCTCCTCTCCGCGGCATCTTGAGATTAGAAGCCGACCCGCACGCCAATGCGGAAGATCCGGGGGCTGAGGTTCTGCGTCAGCCGCCCGAAGCTGCTGGAGCCGATGTTCCGCTGGCGGTTCAGCTCGGTGTTCGCGTTGAAGACGTTGAAGAGATCGCCGTTCACCTGCAGCCGCACGCCGCCGACCCGCACGTACTTCGTCAGGCGAAGGTCCAGGTTCCACAGGTCGTCGAAGCGGAAGGTGTCGAGCTCCGGCGACACCAGCACGCGTTGCGAGCCGTCGCGTCCCAGCGCGGCGGCCTGGAAGATCGGGTAGGGGTTGCCCTGCCGGCCGAACAGGTTGCCCGCCAGCTCGAAGTCGAGCGGCAGCTGGTACGCGCCGTTGATGTTCACCTGCCACTTGCCGTTGATGAACACGTCTCCGGCGCCGCTGCCGGCGCTGCGCGGTCCCAGCTGCCCGCCCTGCACGAGCGGGTTGCTGTCGGTGCGCGTCGGGTTGCCCAGCACGTTCACGGGCGTCCCCTCGTAGAACTCGCGGGGATTGTTCCACGCGAACGCCGCGCGCATCATCCACCGATCGGCCATCCGCTTGACGAGCGCCAGCTCGACGCCGTGGTAGGTGGCCTTGTACCCGTCGTAGTTGGTCAACAGGCGCCCGTTGCCGTTCGCCGCGATCTTCGCCGCGTCCGGCACGAAGGTCTGCACCGCGTACGGCGCGCCGTTGGGGAGCGTCCCCGTCAGCACGGGCCCCGGCAGGTAGTCGGCCGCCGTCAGGCCGATCCACGGCACGAACGTCGTCGAGATGCCGTCGCCGTTGCCGTTGGATCCCACGAGGTCGGTCAGCCGGGTGTAGGTGTAGCTGGCCTGGACGGCCAGGTTCGGCGCGAGCTCACGATCGACGCCCGCCACCAGGCTCGTGGTCACCGGCGCCTTGAGATCGGGGTCGATGACGTCGGCCGACGACACGCTCGTCGGGTTCGACGGGTTGAAGCCGCCCGCGAACGACAGAACGCGGCTCAGATCCACCTCGTTGGGCTGCACGAAGCGGTCGCCGTTGAGGTCCACCCACGGGTACTCCGCGAAGCCCGCGTTCGCGCTGGGATTCGACCAGCCCACGATGGTCGCGTCGAGCTGGCTGGCAAACCGGCTGACGTTCGCGCGAACCACGGTCTTGCTCTCCTCATCGATCGCGTAGGAGACGCCGAGGCGCGGGTGGACCGTGTTCCACGTGAACGGCGTGTCGTAGCCGGCGAAGTCGATGCCCGGCACCACGGTCGGGAACGCCCGGTTGGCCTGGGTCTGGCTGGCGAGCGCCGCGCCCCACTGCCGGTCGTAGCGCAGGCCGAGGTCGAGCGTCAGCCGGTTGAAGCTGATCGTGTCGCCGAGGTGCAGCGAGAAGTACTGGTTCCGGTTCGTGCCCAGCCCCTCGCGGTACAGCCGGGCGCGCTGGTCGGTGAGCGAGTTGTCGAACGCCACCGCCATGTTCCCAGGCCAGATCGTCTGCGACGTCGCGTCATGGCGGCGGAAGCTCCCGCCGAACTTGATGTCGTGCGTGGCGCCCAGGAACGAGCGGAACCAGTTGCCGTCGACCATCGCGCTCTGCTGCGGGCGGAGGAAGCGCAGCGCGCGCGTCGTGCCGAACGTCTGGCCCAGCCGCTGGCTGATCGAGGCCTGGTCGTCGAGGCCGCCCGCCGGTTCCAGGCTGAAGCCCGTGCCGTAGTACGCGTAGCGCCCCGTCACGAACAGCGACGACCCGAACACGTGGTTGTCCTCCACCTTCAGCAGCCCGCGCGGCCGGTTGTCGGGATAGCGGTTGCCCTGGTTCCAAGTCGCCGTCGGCGCCTCCACCTGCGCCGCGCCCGTCGCGCGTCCGAACTTCTCCTTCGCGCCGATGAACCACAGCACGCTCAGCATGTCGTTCGGCGTCGCCTGCCAGTTGCCCTTGACGTTCACCGTCTCGAGCAGCGTTCGATCGATCACGTTGCCCGCCGCGCGGTTCAGCCGGATGTCCTGCTCGGTCCACGACCCCCAGAACCACGCCTTGTCGCGCAGGATGGGTCCGCCGATGTCGAAGCCCACGTCGGTGATCTGCTGGTTGTGATCGGCCGTCGCCGGCGTCACCCCGAGCGTGCGGAGCTCGTCGGGCACGTTGCTCGCCTCGAGGTCGTCGTTGGTGAAGTACCCCCGGGCGGTGCCGCGGAACTGGTTGGTGCCGCGCTTGACCACGAAGTTGAGGCCCGCGCCCGCGGTCTGCTGCCTGATGTCCTGGCCCGACGTCGAGACCTGCACCTCGTCGAAGGCGTCGAAGTCGAAATACGTCGGCGACGCGCCGGTCGCGGACATGTCGGTGATGACGACGCCGTCGAGCGTCCACGTCGTGTCGGCGCGGCTCGCACCCTTCGACTGGAAGTTCGACTGCTGGCCCGTTTCGTTGCCCGCGATGTTGACCCGGTCCATCTGGACGCCCGGCACCGTGCGGAGCAGCGCCCAGGGATCGCGCGACACCGGGATTTTCGCGAGCTCGTCCTGCGAGAAGTTCGTCGCCGTGCCGGTGGCGCGCGCGTCGATGATGGGCGACTCGCCGCGCACGATGACCGACTCCTGCACGGTGCCCACCTGCATCCGAATCGGCAGATCCACGCTCGCGCCGACGTTGATGACGATGTCCTCGACGACGGTGTCGCGGAATCCCGAGAGCGTCGCCGCGATCGTGTACCGACCGGGCGGCAGATTGAGGAAGCGGTATTGCCCGGTGGCGTCGGTCACGAACACCGTGACGCGGTCCTGGCCGCGCAGCGTGACGGTCACACCGGGCAGCACGCCGCCCTGCGCGTCGCGCACGGTGCCCAGCAGGGTGCCGCTCTGGACCTGCGCCGCCACGGGCGCCGCAATCGCCGCAACGACGGCGACGGCGGCCAACGTACAAGTCAATCTCCGGAGCATCTGTGGCCCTCCTTCCATGAAGCCGTGCGGCCTCGGGCTGCAGGGCGCGTGCCGGGCCGCGGAGGAGACGGGTTTGTGAGGCCCGTCACCTGGCGGACCCGTGCCGTGGGACGAACGGTGATGCGTATGCCGGAAGCGTGCGGCGAAGTGGATCGGCGATTCAATGAACCGTCGATCCCGTCCCACCTCCCGCGGATTCAACCTCGCGCGGCGTCAACCGCGTTCGTAACAACCGCGGCGCGGAACTCGTCATACCTGGTATGCATGCAGGCATGCCCACGGTGTGGCGCCTGTTCGGCGCCGCGGGCGCGCGCGTGGGCTGGCACGAGATCCGCGCGCGGAAGGGCGATGTGCTCGTCGAGATCGGCGAGCCCGCCGGCGACCTCTACGTCGTCGTGCGTGGAGCGGTGCGGCTGGAGAGCGACGATGGCCGGGATGCGCCCGTCGTGGACGACATCGTGTTCGGGGGCGAGGCGTTCGGCGAGGGCGCGCTGCTCGGCCCCGGCATGACCGACCATCGCGCGCGGGCGGCGAGCACGGTCGTGGCGATGCACGCGCCCGCGCGGCTGCTCGTCGACGCCGCGGCGCGGGACGCCGCAGTGGCCGCCGCGCTGGTGGCACTCGTCGCCGATATCGCAGTGCGCCGGCGGCGCCGGCTGCACATCCTGCAGCAGCGGCGCGCCGAGGCGCGCCTGGCAGGAGTCCTGGCCGAGCTCGAGGCGCGCGCGCGCGCGCCGGAGGAGATGGGCCTCACCCAGGCCGACCTCGCGCACCTGGCAGGCCTCTCGCGAGAAACCGTCAACGCCACGCTGGGCGAGTGGCGGCGTCTGGGGCGGAACGTGAAATGACGAATGACGAATGACGAATGACGAATGACGAAAGGGAATGACGAAAGGGAATGACGAACAACCTTCGCCATTCGTCATTCGTCATTCGTCATTCGTCATTCCTTCTACGGCAGGTAGATTCCGCTCACCCTCGCCGGGCCGCCGGGTTCGGTGCGCTCGGTCGTGACCAGGAACCGCGTGCCGCGGTGGACGTAGGCGCGCGTGACACGATCGCCGAAGTCGCCGCGGCTCACGTGGGGAGGGCCGTCGGCCAGCCGCTCGCTCAGCACCGTGTTGAGCGCCGCCTGGGTGTCGCCCACGCGGATTTCCGTCCCGTCGAGCAGGACGAGGAGCGGCACCGCCATGGCGCCGGCAGGCACGCCGGGCGGCGTCGAGGAGACGAGAGGAATGGAGTGCGTCGCGATCGAGGCGCGCGGCCCGATCCACTCGCGGGCGGGTCCCGACAGCACCCAGCCGAGGCTCAGGAGCAGCAGGCCGGCCGCCAGCCATTCGCCGAGGGATGCCAGCCCTCTCACCCGGGCAGTTTACCCTGCCGGGGCGCGGGCCTGGGCGGTCAGAAGCGCACGGTCAGGCCGCCCGCCGCCGTGCGCTGCAGCACGGTGGGGCGCGTGGCCCGCTCCTGCCGGCTGACGGCGGCCTGCAGCACCAGCAGGAGCCGCGGCGTGAGATGGGCCTCGAACTGTCCGCGCAGGGTGTCGGAGTCGAGCTGCACGAGATCGGCCGAGCTGCGCACTTCTTCGCGGCTGAGCCCGCGGCTGTAGGTGGCGCCGGCGAAGCTGCGGCCCTCGGCGCGCGCCTCTTCCGTCCGGCCCGACCGGAACTCCACGTTCATCAGCGCCACGCGCGCGTCGACGGAATCGGGGGCCTACGCGAGAAGGGCCCGCGCAGCGGGATGATATGATCCGATACTGCGATGGACAAGGTAACGCTCACCATAGACGGCCAGCAGGTGACGGTGCCCAAGGGCACGAGCGTGCTGCAGGCGGCCATCGAGGCCGGCATCCAGGTCCCCTACTACTGCTACCACCCCGGACTGGGCATCGACGCGTCGTGCCGCGTCTGCCTCGTCAAGATCGAGAAGATGCCCAAGCTGCAGACGTCGTGCTCGACGCCGGTGGCCGAGGGCATGGTGGTCCACACGCGGGATCGCGAGGCGGTCGAGGGCCGCGCGGGGGTGTTCGAGTTCCTGCTCATCAACCACCCGCTGGACTGCCCCGTCTGCGACAAGGGCGGTGAGTGCCCCCTCCAGGACTTCTCGTACCGGTTCGGCAACGCCGAGAGCCGCATGGACTTCCCGCGGCGCACCTTCGACGGCGAGGGCGTGAAGGCCGACGTCGACTTCGGCCCGACGCTCATGTTGAACCGCAACCGCTGCATCCTCTGCACGCGCTGCGTGCGGTTCATGCGGGAGGTGGACGGCGACGCGCAGATCGGCATCGTCGATCGCGGCAACGGCAGCGAGATCGCGACGTTCAACGAGCAGGGCGTGCATTCGCTGCTCTCGGGCAACCTCATGGACGTCTGCCCGGTCGGCGCCATCACCACGAGGCAGTACCGCTTCTCCTCGCGGCCGTGGGACAACCCCAGCGCCATCGACACCATCTGCACGCTCTGCTCGAAGGGCTGCAGCACGACGGCATGGCTCAAGGCCAAGCCGGAGTGGGCCAAGGGCTCGCGCCTCATCCGAATGACGCCGCGCTACAACGCTGAGGTCAACCAGTTCTGGATGTGCGACATCGGACGCTTCCAGTTCGGGTGGGTCGAAGGCCCAGACCGCCTGCGCAAGCCGCTCATCATGAGCAAGGACGGCATGCAGCAGGTCGTCACGTGGAAGGACGCGCTGACGCGCGCACGCGACGCCATGAACGCCGCGGGCCGGCGCGACCCGGCGTCGGTGCGCTTCCTGGCCTCGGCGCACGCCTCCCACGAGGAGCTGTACCTCGTCAAGCAGATCGCCGTCGCGCTCAAGGGCGAGGGCGGCGTCGAGCACGTCCACGTCGGCTGGCGCGCCACACCGAAGGCGCAGCCCGCCAACACCAGGTTCCGCGTGCCGGCCGTAGACGCGCCCAACGTGCGCGGCGCGGCCGCGCTCGGCCTGCCGACGCCGGCCACCGACGCCGGGGCCGACCTGTCCGCCCTGCGCTCGGCGGTGGACCAGGGGCGCGTGGCGACGTTGTACGTGCTCGACCCCGGTCCCGCTGGCTCGCTCGGCGACGTGGCGTGGATCGTCGAGGCCCGGCGCGGTGGTCGCCTCCAGGCCCTTGTGTACCAGGGCGTCCTGAACACCGATCTCGCCCGCGCCGCCGACGTGGTGCTGCCAGGCGCCGCCTGGGTCGAGAAGAACGGCTGCTTCACGAACGACCAGGGAATGCTGCAGGTCGCGTCGAAGGCGCTCAGCGCGCCCGGTGAGGCCGTGGAAGACTGGCAGATCCTGACCAGCGTGGCGGCCGCGCTCGGCCTACCCTTCTCCTACGCATCGGCCGACGCAGTTCGCGTCGAGCTCGGGCTCGGCGACCAGGTCTTCGCGCGCCCGCTGAGCGCCGCCGACTGGCTGCGGACCAGCAACCCCATGGAACGGGCCAAGTGGCACGACATGTTCGAGGACCTGCCGCCGGTGAAGGGCCACAACGTGCAGATGGAGCACGCCGCCGGCCAGACCGTCATCCCGCTCCGCCTGGTGACCGAGGAGATCAAGGGCGCCTGACGCCCAAAGCCCAGAGCCCAAAGCCTGGAAGCCCGAAACGGCGGTATCATTTCGCTCGTGAGCAACCGCTGGGTAAGAGTGTTCCTCTTCCTCCTGGCGCTGGCGGCCGGCGCCGGGGCCGTGTATCAGGCCTGGCTCGACGAGCGGGCCATCCTCCGCAGCCGCGCCACGGCCGAGTCGGCGATGCGCACCGCAACCCGCGCGGTGTCGCGCGTCGGCGATCTCCGCGCCGCGCTCCATGCCTATGTCGCACCCGGTCAGGGTCAGGCGTTCTGGACGGCGCGCGCGGGCACGCTCCTCGATGAGGTGCGCGCCGACGTGCTCGAGCTCGACGCGGCCGCGTCCGCGGTGGACGCGCCTCTGACCGACGCGCTCGACGGGCTGGATCGGCTGGCGGCCACGGCCGACCGGGCCGCGGGCCACGTGCGCGACGGTCAGGCGCTGCTTGCCGGCGAACTCCTGTTCGGCGAGGCCCGCGATCTGCTCGATGCCACGCGGCTGCAGGTGACGCGTGCGGCCGAGGCGGTCGCGCGCTCGGCCCTCGACGCCGAGTCGGCGCTGCGCCAGCGGCAGCGCACGCTGGTCGGCACGGCCATCGGCGTCGCGCTGCTCGTGGCGCTGCTGCTCGTACCGACAGGTCGCTCGCTGGCGGCGCCGACGACGTCTGAGCGGTCGGCGGGCGATGTCGCGCGCGACGAGGCAAGCGGGGCGTCATCTCCGCCGCTCAGGCTCGACGACGCCGCCGCACCGCCGGCGGCGCCCGACCTCGCCGCGGTGGCCGCGGTGTGCACCGATCTGGCCCGCGTCTCCGACAGCGGCGATTTTCAGTCGATTGTCACCCGCGCCGCCGGCGTGCTGCGCGCGTCGGGGCTCATCGTCTGGGTGGCGGACGGCGAGGGGCGCGCGCTGTATCCGGCGGCCTCGCACGGCTACGACCCGCAGATGTTCGCGCGCATCGGCAGCCTCCCGCGGGAGGCCCAGAACATGACGGCCGAGGCCTTCCGCGAGGCCGCCGTGCGAACCAGCGAGGCGGCAGGCACGTCGCGGGCCGCGGTGGCCGTGCCGCTCCTCGGTCCAACGGGGCCCACGGGCGTGCTCTCCGCCGAGCTCGAGGCGGGCGCCAGCCTGGAACCCGGCAGTGTCGCCCTGGCTGCCATCCTGGCCGCGCAGCTCGCGACGCTGGTCGGGTCGATGCCGGCGGCTGAAGCGGCGCCGGAGGCCGACCGCGCACGGGAGCTGGGTACCTGATCGATGGCCACGGCGCGGATCGACGACGACGATCCTGAAGCCGCCCTTCGCGACGCCGGCGATCGCCCCCGCCCTTGCCTCGCTCCCACAGGTCGCCCACGCCGGGCTCGCCGGCATGGTCGGATTCCCGTCAGTGTCCACGGCTGGAAGCGCCAGGGCTGGGGCGTGATGACCCGGAAAGGATTCCAGAACTCATGAGCCTCTCGCTGATCCTCGCCGAGGACGATCCCGACATCCAGCTCGTCGCGCGCATGGCGCTGAAGCGCGCCGGGTTCGCCGTGCGGGTGGTCAGCAACGGGCTCGAGGCCATCGATGCGGTCAAGGCGAATCCGCCCGACGTCCTGCTGCTCGACTGGATGATGCCGGAACTCGACGGGCTCGAGACGTGCCGGCGCCTCAGGGCCAACGCCGCCACCGCCAACGTCCCCATCATCTTCCTGACGGCGAAGTCACAGGAAAGCGAGATCCAGCGCGGCCTCGGCCTCGGCGCGATCGGCTACATCACCAAACCGTTCGACGCGCTGAAGCTGGGCGAGCAGGTCAAAGCCGTGCTGGCCGAACGCACATGACCATTCGCGCGAAGATCCTCGGCGGGCTCGGTCTGCTCGCCGCCATGGCCATGGCGGAGTCGTTGCTGGTCATCTACGTGCAGCGCGCCATCACGGCCGCCGACAGCGAGCAGGCCCGGACCGCGGACGTGCTGGAGCTCCACGGCCAGGCCTGGCGCGCGCTTGTCGTCCAGAAGGCCGACCGCCGCGCGTTCCTGCTGAGCCGCGAGCCCGTTCTGGAAAGCCGGTTGCCCGCGTCGGAGCACGCCTTCGACGTGGCCGTAGCTCAAATCCAGGGCGCCGTCCTCGACGACGAGCAGCGGCTGCGGCTCGAGCGGCTCGTCCGGCTGGTCGACGAGTGGCGCGAGCAGTGGCCGGCGGTCCGCGCCTCGGCTGCGCTGTCGGCGGTCCCGCCCGCGGCGATCGTGGACGGCGTGGATCAGCGCTTCCGGCCCATCGAAGCCGTGCTGGTCGAGTTCGAGGACCGGCAGCGCGTCCTGGCCGACGCGGCGCGGGCGCGCGCCGAACGGGTCCGATCGCTCGCCGGCACCACCATGCTCTTCATCCCGGGGCTGGCCCTGGTCTTCATGGCCGGCATGGCGGTGGCCGTCGGACGCCTGCTCCTGGCGCCGCTGACGCAGCTCACCGACCAGGCGTCGCGCATCGCGCGCAGAGAGGTGACCGCTGTCGAGCAGACGGATCGCGCTGATGAGATTGGCATTCTCCAGAACGCCTTCGCCAGCATGACCGAGTCGCTGCGCTTCAGGGAGGGCGAGCTGACGCACGCGCTCCGGCGCGAGCAGCTGCTGGCGATGAGCCAGGCCGAGGCGGCCGCGCGCGCCGAGCTCGCCAATGCCGATCTGCACGCCATCCTCGACACGGTGCCGGTCGGCCTGATCATCCGCGACGGGCAAACCGGCGCCATCCGCCTCCAGAACCATGCCGCGGTCGAGCTGTGGGGCCAGGAGCCCGAAGACCCGCAGCGCCGCCAGGAGCGATGGGCGCGGACCCGGGTCCGGACGCGCGGCGGCAAAGAGCTGCCGCAGGAGGCGTGGCCGTGGCGACGCGCCCTCGCCGGCGAGCGCATCGTGGGCGAGGAGTTCGAGATCGAACGCGAGGACGGGGTCGTCATTCCCACGCTCGTCAGCGCTGCGCCCCTTCGCGACGGCCACGGCAACGTGTTGGGCACCGTCGTGGCGTTCCAGGACATCGCGCGGCTGCGCGAACTCGACCGGCTCAAGGACGAGTTCGTCTCCATCGTCAGCCACGAGCTGCGGACGCCGCTCACCTCCATCCGCGGGTCGCTTCAGCTCGTGAGCGCCGACCCGGACGCGGTGCCCGACCCCGATCACCGCCACCTCGTCGACGTGGCGCTCAGCAACTGCGAGCGGCTCATCCGCATCATCAACGACATCCTCGACATCTCGAAGATCGAGGCCGGACGCATGACCCTGCAGCCCCGGCCCGTGACCGTGGCCGACCTGGTGCGCACGTCGGTCGAGAGCGTGGCCGCCATCGCCGAGGCCGCGCGCGTCCACATCGACACGCGCATCGCCGCCGACCTGCCGCCGGTCGTCGTGGATCCCGACCGGATGGTGCAGGTCATCGTCAACCTGCTCTCCAACGCCGTGAAGTTCACGCCGCAGCGATCACAGGTGGTCGTCGAGGCCGCCAGCCGCGGCAACCAGGTCGCCATCGCCGTCAGCGACCAGGGCGCCGGCATTCCGCCGGAGAAGCTCGAACAGCTGTTCCAGAAGTTTCACCAGGTCGACAGCTCCGCGTCGCGCCGGAAGGGGGGCACCGGGCTCGGCCTCTCCATCGCGAAGGCGCTGGCCGAGCAGCACGGCGGCACCGTCGAGGTCTCGAGCGTCGTCGGGCGTGGCACCACGTTCACGGTGCTCATCCCCGCCGCCAGCCCGCTCGTCGCGCCGCGACCCGTGCACCTGTCGTCGTCGTCGTCGTCGTCGATCGCCCGCCCGGTCCCCAAGCGCGTCCTCATTGTCGACGACGATGACGATTTCCGCCTCGCGGTCCGGCGCCAGCTCGAGGCTGCCGGCTACCTGGTGGTGGAAGCCCGCGACGGCGAGGCCGCGCTGCACGTCGCGCGGCAGACGGCCCCGGACGTGATGACCGTGGATCTCATGATGCCCGGGATGGACGGCTGGGAACTCATCGAGCGGCTGGCGGCCGACGCCGCGCTCGCGACGATCCCCGTCATCGTCGTGTCGGCCGTCGCCGACCGCGCGCAGCCGCTGCGGGGCGCGGCCGCCACGCTCTCGAAGCCGATCGACCGCGACGGCCTGCTCCGCGAGGTCAGCCTCGCGCTCGGCGGGCGACGCGACGCCACGGTGCTCATCGCCGAAGACGATGCCGATCTCCGGCAGGTGCTGGCGCAGTCGCTGGTTCGCGAAGGGTATCGGGTCGTGCAGGCCGTCGACGGCGAGGACGCGCTCGCCGTCTTCGACCGCGAGAACGCGGACGTCGTGGTCCTCGACATCCGCATGCCCCTCCTCGATGGCTTCGGCGTCATCCGGCGCCTGCGCGACTCGGCGCGCGGCCAGCGCGTTCCCATCGTCGTGGTCACGGGCAGCGACGGCGAGGGCCGCTCCGAGGTTCGCGCGATGAGCCTCGGCGCCAACGCGTACCTCGCCAAGCCGGTCGACGCCGCGAACCTGGCGAGACAGATCGAACAGGTGCTGACGGCGCGGAATGAGACGTAAGCGCCGGGCTGCGGGCTTCAGGCTCTAAAGCTCTGGGCTCTGCTCCCTCCACCCCTCCAAGCCTCCACCCCTCCCAGCCTCCCAGCCTCCCTACGCCGGCCTCCGCGTCCGCACGCGTCCGCGGTCGCGCGTGTCCGGCAGCGTGGCCGTCAGCGTCTGGGGCTTGCGGTCGCGCACGATGCCGATGGAGATTTCACCTGCGTCGATGTCGCCGATCTCCTTGACGAGGTCGCGGTAGCCTCGCACCCGCTCGCCATTGACGTCTGTGATCACATCGCCGGCTTTCAGGCCCGCCGCGGCGGCAGGCGTGCCCTCGGTGACACTGGAGACGAGCACGCCGCCGTCCTTGGCTCCGAAGTACTCGCCAAGCTGGGGCGTCAGCTCCTCGACCTGCACGCCGAGGCGCCCGCGCGCCTCGGGCGGCAGGAGCGGCATGGCGAAGACCTCCGCGTCCAGATCGGGCGCGTCGAAGCGGAAGCCTCGCAGGCGCGGCTCAATCTGCCGCCACCGCGGCTCGATCTGCCGGAACTCGCGCGCGATGTCGCGCACGATGTCGTCGCCCGAGAAGCGCCGCCCGTCGGCCCCGCGGCTGTCGGGCGTCACGGTGAGCGTCTGACGCGTGCCGTCGCGCTGCACCACGAGGGGCACCTGCCGGCCGTCAGCCGTCTCTCGAACGAGGCGGGTGAACTGCCGGGCGCTGCGCACGCGCTCGCCGTCGAACTCCACGACGATGTCGCCCGCGCGCACGCCGGCTTTCTCGGCCGGCCCGTCGCGGTCGACGTCCTCGACCCGAACGCCGGCGCCCGATTCCACGTCGCGCACCACGACCCCGATGTGGCTCCCGCGGCTGTCGATGAAGAGCGTCCGATGTGGTCGTTCGATCTCCTGCCGCGGCTCGGGCTTCGGCGCGGGCGCGGGCGCCGGCGCCTGCGCGGCGAGCGACGCCACCGCCAGGCCGACCGCGCCGGCCAGCAGCACTCCGAATGCGGTGAACCGAATCGTGCTCATGCCTGATGAACCTCCGTCCGTACCCTCAGACGCCAGAGCCCCGCGGTTGGTTGGGGGCAGGAGGCTTGGAGGGGTGGAGGGATGGAGGCTTGTGGCTTGAGGCTTGGGGCTTGGGGGCTCGAGGCTCGAGCAAGGGCGGGAGAACCCCGTGACGGAACCCCCGTGACGGAACCTCGTGAGGAACCTCGTGAGGAACCGCTAATATTCCCGCTATGTCTTCCGACCTGAAGGCGGCCGTCCTCGAGCGGGCCGAGCGCGAGCGCGTCAAGTTCCTCCGGCTGCAGTTCACCGACATCCTCGGCGTCATCAAGAACGTCGAGGTGCCGGATCGGCAGTTCGAGGAGGCGCTCGAGGGCCGCATCATGTTCGACGGATCGTCCATCGAGGGCTTCGTCCGCATCGAGGAGTCGGACATGTACCTGAAGCCCGATCTCTCGACCTTCCAGGTGTTTCCGTGGGGAGCCGAGGCGCGGCCGGGAGCCGTGGCCGCCTCCGGCACGCGGGTCGGGCGCATCATCTGCGACATCGCCAACCCCGACGGCAGCCCGTTTGCCGGCTGCCCGCGCACCACCCTCAAGCGCGTCATCGCCCTCGCCGCCGAACACGGCTTCTCGATGCAGGCCGGACCGGAGGCCGAGTTCTTCCTGTTCCAGCGCCGCGACGGCCAGCCGACTACCGTCACCCACGACGCGGCCAGCTACTTCGACCTCGCACCGGTCGACCTGGGCGAGGACGTCCGCCGCGAGATCGTGTTGGCGCTCGAGCAGATGGGGCTGCACGTCGAGGCCGCCCACCATGAGGTGGCCCCCGGCCAGCACGAGATCGACTTCCATTACGACGATGTGCTCGCCACGGCCGATCACGTCAGCACGTTCCGCTTCGTCGTCAAGAACGTGGCGCTGCGCAACGACCTGCACGCCACCTTCATGCCCAAGCCCATCTTCGGCGTGGCCGGATCGGGCATGCACACCCACCAGTCGCTGCTCGATCGCTTGGGCCGCAACGCCTTCTTCGACGAGCAGGGGCAGTGGCAGCTGAGCGCCACGTGCCTGCACTACATCGGGGGTCTCCTGCAGCACGCGAAGGGCTTCTGCGCCATCACCAACCCGCTGGTGAACTCGTACAAGCGGCTCGTGCCCGGCTTCGAGGCGCCCACGGCGATTGCCTGGTCGGAAAAGAACAGGAGCCCGCTCGTCCGCGTGCCGGCGGCGCGCGGCGGCGCCACGCGCGTCGAGCTGCGCATGCCGGATCCGTCGTGCAATCCATACCTGGCGTTCGCGGTCATGCTCCGCGCGGGCCTCGACGGCATCGATCGGGAAGTCGACCCGGGTCCGCCGGTCAACAAGAACATCTACAAGATGAGCCACCGCGAGCGGCGGCACCTCCGCATCGACGACCTGCCTGCCAATCTCAGCGAGGCCCTCGACGAGTTCGAGAAAGACGCGCTCGTCCGGGACACGCTCGGCGAGCACATCTTCCAGCACTTCCTCGAAGCCAAGCGCGAGGAGTGGCATGACTACATCCGCCACGTGTCGCCGTGGGAACGGGAGAGGTATCTGTCGGTGTACTAGTCGTCAGTCGCCAGCAGCGAGGTGCTGGTTGCCAGGTGTCAGGTGAGCGTGAGGGCGGAGGCGTCACGGCGATCGACTCGAGGGCGACGAGGCGCCCAGCCTCGGCCCAGCCCCTCTTCGGGGGGACAGTCGTCCTGATGCAGGGACGACTGCGAGAGGACAGCGGGCGTCAGCCAGCGGGTTTTCCTTCGGTTCCGCGCATTCGCCATCTGGCACGGCAGTTGTAGTTCACCAGGGCGTCGCGGCGGATCACCGGGGTGCGTCAACTTCAGGCAGGCGCTGGCATCGCCGTATCCCGGCTGTCACACTCACCGATCTCGCCGCGACACCTCTTGGTCCCAGCCCGGCCGGCATCATCGCGACCGGGTTCCTCCGTCCGCATCCCTGGGCCGCAGGGTGGGCTCCCCCTGCGGCTTTTTTTTTGGCTTTAGGCTTTGGGCTTCATACCGCCAAAGTCCCCAGGCCTCCACGCTTCCCGTGTTGCCCCCTCCTTGTGAATTTTAGTACAATCGGCCGTCTGTGGAAGCCCTCGAACATCCGTCCCCTCTTGTCGAGGCCCTGAACGCGCTGCTCGCGCCCTGGGGCCTGCACGTCGCGGACTATCTTGTCTTCTGCGCCCTCATCCCGATCGCGGTCCTGGCTGTCGGCCTGGCGGTCCGCTCGCGCCTGAGCGTCGAGGCGCCCGGCACGCTGCAGGTCATCCTCGAAGACATCGTCGGCTTCTTCGTTTCACAGCTCGAAGGCACCATCGGACACGGCAAGGGCGTGAAGTACCTGCCCATCTGCGGCGGCATTTTCATGTTCGTGCTGATCGGAAACCTGATGGGCCAGGTTCCAGGCCTGGGCGCGCCCACCGGTAACATCAACGTGCCGCTCGGCTGCGCGCTCACGGTGTGGATTTACTACCACATCGAGGGCGTCAGGGCTCAGGGCATCGTCTCGTACTTGAAGCACTTTGCCGCGCCGCCGGGCATCCCGGTCTTCCTGGCGCCCATCATGCTGCCCATCGAGGTCATCAGCCACCTCTCGCGCGTGCTGTCGCTGACGCTGCGTCTCTTCGGCAACATCTTCGGCGAGCACCTGGTGGTGCTGATCATCGCCAGCATCGTCCCCTTCATCCTCCCGCTGCCCATCCAGTTCCTGGGCCTCATCGTCGGACCGCTGCAGGCCTTCATCTTCTTCATGCTCACGGCGATCTATCTCGCTGGCGCGACCCACGTGGAGGAAGCGCACTAGGGAGGCGTGGAGGAGTGGAGGCTCGTAGCCAGAGCCCCGAGCCCAAAGCCTAGAGCCTGGAGCCTGACAAGCTTCGAGCCCCCTACTGCCTCCGGCCGTACCGCCCGCCCGACGCCAGCCGTTCGAAGTACGCGAATGCTGCAGCGGCGATCTCGCCGATCGCGCGCGTGCCGGCGGCATCGTCCTTGAGATAGGTCGTCATCACGGCGAGGCCGAACGGCGCGCCGGGCAGATCCACCACGGCCGTCTCCGCGCGCACGGCGTCGAGCGACCCGGTCTTGCTGTAGACGACGACGCGCGCGGGCACGGCGCCGCGAATGGCGCCCGGCACGAGGCGCAAGATGCCGCGCGCGACGTCGCGGCCGCTCTCGCTCAGCCCTTCTCCCTTCCACAGCATCACGGTGCTTCGAAGCAGCGACGCGGGGCTCGCCACGTTCTCGTCGCCGCGCCGCACGGCCTCGGCATCCATCATCTTCCGCCGCAGCAGCACGTCGCCCATGCCGAGCGTCCTCATGCGCGCCGTCACGTTGCCCATGCCGACGGCGTCGATGATGATGTTGGTCGACGTGTTGTCGCTCACGATCATCATGAGCGCCGCGTGGTCGCGCAGCGACAGCGCGGGCGTCGTCAGGTGCTGGAGCACGCCGGATCCGCCGACGACCTGCGCCCGATCGAGCGGCGCGGCGACATCGAGCCGCAGCCGGCCCTCGTCGGCCTGCCTGATCAGCTCGTACATGACCGGGACCTTGATGGCCGAGGCCGTCGGAAACGGCTCGCGCTCGTGCCGGGCGGCCACGCGCGCGCCCGCTGTGAGGTCCTCGACGACGTAGCCCACGACACCGTCGACGCCGTCGGCGATGTCCTGAAGCCGACGCTCGAACTGCGCGCGAAGGTCCGACTGCAGGGGGCCCTGAGCGGCAGTCGTGGCGGCGAGGGCGAGAAGCACGAGGACCACGGTCGAGGCGATCTGCGGCATGCGTGCGATCCCTTTCGGCAGTCGGGCTCCCGGGATTTCAGGCTCTGGACTCTCCACCCCTCCGGGCCTCCACCCCTCCAAGCCTCTCCTAACTCGTCACCTTCACCGCCACTATCGTCTGGTCGTCGGTCTGCGGCGCCGAGCCACGAAAGCCTTGGACGGCCTCGGAGATGGCCTTGACAATCTCCTTGGCGCTCGCGTCGCGGCTGGCCCGCACGACGTCGATGAGCCGACCGGCGCCAAATTCATGGCCGTGGGCGTCGAAGCTCTCGAAGATGCCGTCCGTGCAGAACACGTACACGTCGCCGGCCGTCAGCTCGAACGCGAGCTGGTCGTAGTCGGTGCCGCTGAACGACCCCAGGGGCACACCGGGGATGAAGATCTGCTCGGTCGACGCCGCCGTGCTCCGGACGGGGAACGGCAGGCCGGAATTGGCCAGGGTGACGACGCGGCGGCGGAGGTCGAAGTCCGCGTAGCAGAGCGTGCAGTAGTACTCCTCGAGGTGCCGCTCGTGGAGGATGCGGTTCATCGCCGCCAGCACGGCGGCTGGCGATCCCTGCTCGGGTGCGAGCCGCCGGCGATAGGTGCGGCCGCGAACGAGCTCGCCGACGAACGCGCTGTAGAGCGCGGCGGGCACGCCCTTGCCCGACACGTCGCCGACGGCGACCACGAGGTGGTTCGGCTCCGGCGACAGGAAGTCGTACACGTCGCCGCCGAGCTCGCTCGCCGCGTCGAAGTGCCAGGCCACCTCGACGCCGCGGAGCTTCTTCGGCAGCTGCTGCGGCAGCAGCGCCATCTGGACGCGCTGCGCGAAGCGCAGCTCTTTCTCGAGGCGCACGTCGTTCTCGCGGATGCTCTCGTACAACCGGGCGTTCTCGATGGCGATGGCGGCCTGCGCCGCGAGCAGCGTGAGCAGCTCCACGTGCTTCTTGGAGAACGCGTCGAGCTCGGGGCTCTCGAGGTCGAACACGCCGATGCACCGGTCCTTGACGAGCAGCGGGATGACAAGCTCCGAGCGCACGTCGCTCACCGCGTTGATGTAGCGGGGGTCCTTCGACACGTCGGGGACGAGGACGGCTTCCTTGTGGAGCGCCGCGTAGCCCACCAGGCCCTCGCCGAGCTTCACCGGCGGCACGCGTTTGCTGTCGCCGTAGCTGATGGCAATCTTCATCTCCAGCAGGCCCGTGGCGTCGTCGAGCAGGGCGATGCCGAACGTGCGGTAGTCGATGAGCCGCTTGACGAGCTGCGCCAGCCGCGTGAGCAGCTCGTCGAGATCGAGGATCGCGCTCATCTCGCGTCCGAGGTCGGCCAGCGTCTCCAGCGTGCTGGCGTACTCGCGCTCCGACTCGAACAATCGCGCGTTGACGATGGCCTGTGCCACGTGCGCGCCGAACTGGCGCAAGATGGCCTCGTCGCGTTCGGTGAAAGCGCCGACGCGGTTGCTCAACAGATTGAGCGCGCCCACCACGCGGCCCTTGTGGCGGAGCGGCACGACCAGCTCGGACCGCACGTCGGGGGCCACCTGGATGAACCGGGGATCCGCGGCGACGTCGCTGACGACGATGGGCCGTTGCTCGGCGACGGCCGTGCCGACCACGCCCTCGCCCACCTTGAGGCGGAAATTGCGAAGGGCGTCGTCAGGATAGCCGACGGCATACGCGATGCGCAGCTCCTGGCGGTCCTCGTCCAGCAGGTAGACGGAGAACACCGTGAACTCGGTGAGGCGCGAGATGAGCTGCGGGATCTTCTCGAGCAGGGTCTCGAGGCTGAGGACCGAGGTGACCTCCCGGCCAAGCTCGAACAGCGTGGCCAGCAGCGCCGCCGCGTCGCCCGCAGTCTTCGTGCCGGTCGATTCGCTCATCGCTGCGACGTCTTGCCCGCGGCCTCGCCCAGCGTGTAGCGCGTGATCCAGTCGCGGATCCGCGTGAGGCGGTCCTTCAGGTGGTAGTACTCCGAAATGCCGTGGCCCTCGCGCGGATAGACGACGAGCTCGGTGGCTTTCCCGCGGTCCTTCAGCCCGCGAAACAGCTCCTGCGCCTGGCCGAGCGGCACGCGCTCGTCGTTGGCTCCGTGCAGGATCAGCGTAGGCGTCGTGACGCGATCCACGTGCGTCATCGCCGACCGGTCCAGGTACAGGCGCATGGTCTCCTTGTCGGGATAGCCGCCGAAGTACGAGACGAGCACGTTCGGGATGTCGTTGGTGCCGTACATGCTCCACATGTTCGTGAGGCCCGCGCCCACCATGGCGGCCTTGAAGCGCGTCGTCTGCGTGATCACCCACGCTGTCATGTAGCCGCCGTAGCTCCAGCCGATGTGCGCGAGCTTGTCCGGGTCCGCGATGCCGCGCGCGACGAGATGGTCGATGCCGCTCATGATGTCGCGGTAGTCGCCGCCGCCCCAGTCGTTCAGGTTCGCCTGGAGGAACTTCTCGCCGTAGTTGGTGCTGCCGCGGGGGTTCGGATAGAAGACCGCCCACCCCTGCCCCGCCAGGTACTGGCCGCCCTCGAGTCCCCCGACGCGATACCCGTTCGTGTACGCGCCCGCCGGTCCGCCGTGCGCCACGACGAGGAGCGGGTAGCGCTTGCCGGCCTCGTAGCCCACCGGCTTGAGCAGGATGCCCTCCACCGGCCACCCGTCGGTGCTCTTCCAGGTGACGATCTCCGTCTCGCCCAGCGCAAAGTCCGCGGCCTGCGGATTGGTGGTGGTCAGCCGGCGCAGCGTGGCGAACGTCGGATCCGTGACGTGCACCTCAGCGGGATCGGTCGGGGAATCGGCGATGAGCGCCACCGTCCGCCCATCGCGGCTGATCGACCCGATCTGCACCGTACGGCCGGTCGTCAGCTGCGTGTAGCGCTTCGCGGCGACATCATAGACGAACGCTTCGGTGTAGGCCCGCCGCCCCGCCGTGAAGAGAATCCGCGAGCTGTCGGGCAGCCACCGGGGCGCGCCCGGATCGATGTCGAAATCCGCGCGCGAGGCGTCGCTCAGCTGCCGCGTGGCCACGTCGTACAGCATCAGCCGTGCATGGCCCACGAACGACGGCGGCGTCCCGTCCTGCGGCTCCTGTCCCCGGCGCACCTGTCCCGACGGCCGCGCCGGCGTGCGCACCTCCGACAGGAACGCGATGGTCCGCCCGTCGGGCGACCAGGCCGGCGACGCGTCGGAGTCCGGGTTGCTCGTGATCTTCTCGACGGTCTTCGACGACACCTCCGCGATGTACACGTCCGCACGGTAGTCGCGCAGCATGGGCGTGGGCCGCGCGGCGAACGCGAGCCGGGTGCCGTCCGGCGCCCACGTGGGCGCGCCCATCACCGTGAACGCCGTACCCTCGGTCAGCTGCGTGGCGGTCTTCGTCGCCACGTCGATCGTCCACAGATGCTGGTGCCGGAAGTCGGCCTCGACGATGCGCGCATCATCGCGCTTCTTGCGGGCGGCGTCGGCTTCGACCGAGAGCGGATCGGTGGTCAGATATGCGATGCGAGAGCTGTCGGGCGCCCAGGCGTAGCCCGACACGCCTTCCTTTGCGGCGGTGAGGACGAACGCCTCGCCGCCGTCGGCGCGCATCAGGTAAATCTGGGCGCGCGCCTCCTCGCCGCCCGACGCGGCGCCGCGGGCGGAGACGAAGCTGATGAACCGGCCGTCGGGCGACCACTGCGGCTGGCTGTCACCGCGTTCGCCGTACGTGATCTGCCGGCCAGGGCCGCCGGCCGCGGGCACGCGCCAGATGCGCGTCCGGGCAGCCATGCGATCGCGCTCCCGCTCCGATTCCGGCTCCCACTGGCGAACGGTGTAGAGCACCTGCGTGCCGTCTGGCGACACGATGGCGGCGCCCACAGCCTTCAGCCCGAGCACGTCGTCGACGGTCACGGGACGCGGCTGGGCGGGTGCGAGCGCCGGCAGCGCGACTAGCAGCGTAGCGAGGGCGATGGAACGGGCAGCTCGCATGCGATCCTCCGGAAAGAGCAAGTATACTGAGTGTTCCCAACCCCGTGAACGCCGATCCCTCACCGCCCCTCGACTACGCGGCCATCGAACGGATCCTCCCGCACCGCTATCCGTTTCTGCTGGTGGATCGCGTCACGGCGTTCGAGCCCGATCGTCGCATCGTCGGAATCAAGAACGTCTCGTTGAACGAGCGGTACCTCTCGACGCCGCAGGACAGGATGCGGCCCGCGCTGCCGCCGACCATTCTCACCGAGGCCATCGCGCAGGTGGGCGCCATCCTCATCCTGTCGAAACCCGAGAACCGCGATCGGCTCATCTACTTCATGGGCATCGAGCGCGTCCGCTACCGCGGCACGGTGCATCCAGGCGACGTCGTGGAGATCGAGGCGCTCGTCAAGCGGCTCCGCACCCGCATGGGCGTGCTGTCGGGCCACGCGCGCGTCAACGGCCGCGTCATCGTCCGCGGCACCATGACGTTTGCGCTGGGGCCGCGGGCGGGGGCGGGGGACGAAGAGGGGGCCCTGTAGGCTCTGGGGTCTCGCGCGGGCCCCGGGACCCGCGCCTCAGGCCTTCGCGCGGGCGTCACGCCTGCTTTCCGCGGTACAACACCCGTCCGAGCCGCTTGTGCCACGTGGTGAACTCGTCGCCGCTGACGTCCTCCGCGATGGCGCGGCGCACCTGGTTGATCGTCGCGTCCAGATCGTCGGCCGTGGCCAGGATGAACGCCTCGACGGTCTTCGGCTCCACCGGCGAGCCGTGCTCGCGCGAGCCGTGGTGCGAGACCACGAGATGCTCGAGCTCGCCGCGCAGCTCGGCCGGGAAGCCGGCGATGCCGTGGGCCGTCTCGCGCACCAGGATGAGCCCGAGCCCGATGTGGCCAACCAGGTTGCCGTCGCGGGTGTAGGCGGTCGTGCCGGCCTCATACGCCAGCTCCTGGAGCTTGCCGATATCGTGCAGCACGGCGCCGGCGATGAGCAGGTCCTCGCGGGCGTCGTACGCGCGGGCCAGCAGTCGCACGAGGTCGGTCACCTTCAGCACGTGCTCGAGGAAGCCGCCGCGGTATGCGTGGTGGATCTGCTGGGCGGCCGGCCATTCCTTCAGCTGCGACTCGTGATCCGCAACGATGCGGGCGACGAGGACGCGGAGGTGGGGATCGGCGATGCCCTGGATGTGGCCGTTCAGCTCGTTCCACATCTCGTCGATCGACCGCGGGGCGCTCAACACGCAGTCGTCCTCGCGAAAGCCCTGCAGCCGATCCTGATCGGGGTTGACGCGCCGGATGGCCGAGAGCGCGAGTTCGAGGCGGCCCTGGTAGAGCGACCCGCGGCCTTCGACGCGAACGAACTCGCCGGCGTCGAACGCGTCCTTCAGTCGATCGACCTGGTCGAACAGCTTGGCGGGAAGCTGGCCGCTCGCGTCCTGCAGGGTGAGGATGAGGAACTCCGATCCCGTGCGCCCGACGCGCACTTCCTTGTGGGTGCAGAGAAAGAACCCCCATCCGGAGTGCTCGGGGCCGAGATGCTCGATGCGCGGCAGCCGGTTCATGAATTCGGGGTCGGGCCTATTTTCATTTTCTGCCACCTGGCACGAGGGGGTCGGGCCTATTTTTTGGGCGCGCCCCAGGCGAGTCGGGATATCGGCCCTTCCCTGAAGGTACTCCGGCGCATCCGCACGACGGCAATGCCGCTGAACACGAGGGCGGCCGCCATCGGAATCCGGGCGCTGAACGGCTCGGCCAGCAGCAGTGTCCCGAGCACCACGGCAATGACCGGATTGACATAGGCGTACAGCGACACGGTGGACACGGGCAGGTACCGGAGCGCGTACACATAGGACGAGTAGCCCACGATGGAGCCCACGAGCGTCAGGTAGAGCATCGCCGTCGCCGAGCGCGCCGTGAACGTCAGCCGCGCGAAATCGCCGTTCGCCGCCGCCAGGGCCATGAACATGAGGCCGCCGAAGAGCATCTGCAGCGCGGACGTGCCGGCCGGATCGGCCGACACCGCCGTGCGCTTGGTGTACGACGTGCCGAGCGCCCAGCCGAGACAGGCGAGCTGCAGCGCGATCACGCCGAGCAGGAACGACCGCCCCCCACCGCCCTCCACCGCGAGCTCCGGCCAGACCAGCAGGACAATGCCCGAAAAGCCGACCGCCAGTCCGATGAGCGTTCGCGCCGTCAGGCGCTCGCCGCGCGGCAGCAGCGCCTCGACGCCGGCATTCCAGAACGGGTTCGCCGCGACGAAAACCGCCGCGAGCCCGCTGGCCACATACTGCTGCGCCCAGACGACCAGCCCGTTGCCCATCACCGTCATCAGAAAGGCCAGCACCGCGATGCGCCCCCACAAGGCGCGAGGCGGCACGCGCTGCCCAAACGCCGGCAGCGCCGCGAGCAGAAGGAGGCCCGCCACCGTCCAGCGCAGTCCCGCCACGAGCGACACCGGCACGCTCTCGAGCGCGACACGAATGCCCAGGTACGTGGTTCCCCAGACCACACACACGGTGATCCACGCTGCAATCGCCAGGTTCTTCTCGCGCGGTGACATGGGGTGACGTTGGGGGGCTCTGGGCTGCTTTGGGCTTTGGGCTCTCGGCTCTCGGCGTTCTAGGTTTCCGGGACCGGAATGCGGACGCTCTCCTTCACCGTCTCCAGCACAATCGTGGTCCTGGTCGACGTCACGCCGGGGATGGAGGAGATCTGCGTGCGCAGGAGCTGGCCGAGATGCTCGGCGTCGCGCGCGCGGACCTTCAGGAAATAACAGTCCTCGCCCGCCACGTGATGAACTTCGAGCACGTCCGGAATCTCCGCCAGCGCGAGCGCCGACGGCATGTCCGGTCCATGCTCAGAGGACCGCACGGCCACAAACGCCAGCAGCGCCCGCTCCACCACATGCGGGTCGATGATCGCGACGTAGTCACGGATGATCCCGCGCGCCTCCAGCTTCCGCACCCGCTCCAACACCGCCGACGGGGCCAGACCGACCGCCTTGGCGATGTCAGCCTGGGTCGTCCGGCCATTGTCCTGCAGCATGGTCAGAATTCTGACGTCAATTGCGTCGATCATTCTGCAAGAAGACTATCATTACGAAGTTTATTCTGTGTGTGAAAATAATCAATGACAATCATTCAATTGGTTCATTCGCGGGACGGGGACGGCGAATCTGGGCCCCTCGACGGGGCCCTCACTACCGGCTGGACAACGCCGTGATGTCCTCAGGGCTGAACCCAGCCTCTTTGAGGACCTCCACGGTGTGCTCACCGAGGAGCGGGGCGCGGCCGCGGACCTCCGGCGGGCTGTCGGACATCTTCACCGGCGTGCCCGGTACCTGCAGGCGGCCCAGCGTGGGATGCTCGATGGGCACCACCATCTGCCGGGCCACGATCTGCGGGTCGCTGAACACGGCCGGATAGTCGTTGATGGGGCCGGACGGGAGACCGGCGCGCTCGAAGAGTGCCAGCCAGTGCGCGCGCGGATGCTGGCTGGTGATCGCCTCGATGTCCGCGATGAGCGTCGCGCGATGGCGCACCCGCCTGGTCGCGTCGCCGTACTCGGGCCGATCGACCCACTCCGGATGTCCGATGAGCTCGCACAATCGCGCGAAGAGCCGGTCGTTGGCCGCCCCGAGCGTGATGTAGCCGTCAGCGCAGCGGATGGCCTGATAAGGCGCCAACAGGCGGTGGGCCGAGCCCATCGGCCCGGGCGTCACGCCCTCGCCGAAGTACTGCGCCGACTCCCACACCGACAGGGCGACGCCGGCCTCGACGAGCGAGGTGTCGATGTGCTGACCGCGTCCGGTCCGCGAGCGGTAGTGCAGCGCCGCGAGAATGCCGGCCAGCGCGAAGAGCGCGGCGCCCAGGTCCGTGATGGGCACGCCGATCTTCACCGGCGGGCGTCCCGGCTCGCCCGTCACCGACATGAGCCCCGACACGCCCTGCGCGACGAGATCGAAGCCGCCCTTCGCGGCGTCGGGTCCTGTCTGGCCGTAACCCGAGATCGAAGCGTAGATGAGCCGGGGGCAACTCCCGCGAAGCGAGGGGTAGTCGAGTCCGAGTCGCGCCATCACGCCGGGCCGGTAGTTCTCGATGAGGATGTCGGCGCCGGCGGCGAGCCGGCTCAGCGCCGCCTGGCCTTCCCGCGTCCTCAGGTCGAGCACGATGCCGCGCTTGCCGCGGTTGACGGCATTGAACGCCGCGCTGTCGGTGCCGGTCGCGCCCGCCATGCGCCGGGTGGAATCGCCCTCGGGCGGTTCCACCTTGATCACGTCGGCGCCCATGTCGCATAGTTGCATCGCGCAGAAGGGTCCGGCCATCACCTGCGTGACGTCGAGCACGCGGATGCCCTCCAGCGCCCGCCGGGCCGATCCCATGTCCACCTCCGACGCTCTCTTCGACACGTCCGGGTCCATCGCGTATCTCACCTTCAACCGGCCGGCCGCGAGGAACGCGCTCACGTGGCCGATGTACGAAGCGCTCGCGCGTGCCTGCGACGCCGTCGACGCCGATCCGGCGGTGCGCGTCTTCGTGCTGCGCGCCGCCGGTGACGCCTTTGCGGCCGGCACCGACATCCGCCAGTTCGCCGGCTTTGCCTCGAGCGCCGACGGGCTCGCCTACGAGCGCCGGCTCGACGCGCTGGTCGATCGCCTCGAGCGCGTGCGCGTTCCCACCATCGCCGCCGTGAACGGCGTCGCCGCCGGCGCCGGCTGCATTCTCGCCCTCGCCTGCGATCTGCGGGTCTGCACGCCCACAGCGCGGTTCGGCATGCCCATCGCGCGCACGCTCGGCAACTGCCTCTCCGCCGCCAACGCGGCCCGCCTTGCCGACGCCTTCGGCTCCGCCCGGGCGAAGGACCTCGTCTTCTCCGCCCGCTTCGTCGACGTGCGAGAGGCCGAGGCGCTCGGCCTCGTCACGCGCATGGCCGAGCCGGGCGCGCTCGACGACGTCACGCGCGATCTCGCGGCCGCGTTGATGCGCCACGCCCCGCGCACGCTGCACGCCGTCAAGGAGGCCGGGCGCCGGCTGGCCGCGCATCGCCGCCTGCCGCCCGGCGCGGTCGACGACCTCATCGAGGCGTGCTACGGGAGCGGCGACTTCCGCGAGGGTATCGCGGCGTTCCTCGAGAAACGGCCCCCCCGGTTCACCGGCGCCTGAGACGGGCGCCGCCCGGGCGCGGGGACGGAGAGAATGTACCGCATGGGCGGTCGTTTTCCCGCCCGCCGGCGCGCCCGGTCCATTCCCCGCTACAATCAGCCCCTCGTGGCCGCCGTGCTCGACGCCCGCGCGCTCCGCCGCGCGCTCGAAGCCCAGATCGAAGGCGAGGTCCGCTTCGACGACGTCACCCGCGCGCTCTACGCGACCGACGCCAGCGTCTACCAGATTCGGCCCCTCGGCGTCGTCCTGCCGCGCACGCAGGACGACCTCGTCCGTGTCGTCCGCCTCTGCCGCGAGCATCGATGCCCCCTCACGCTGCGGGGCGGAGGGACGTCCCAGGCCGGCCAGGCCATCGGCCACGGCCTCATCGTCGACACCTCGAAGCACCTGAACCGGCTGGTGCACGTCGACGCCGCCGCGCGCCGGGCCCGCGTCGAGCCCGGGCTGGTGCTCGACGAGCTGAACGCGGCGCTGGCCCCGCACCGGCTGCGCTTCGCGCCCGACATCTCGACGGCGAGCCGCGCCACCGTGGGCGGCATGATGGCCAACAACTCCTCGGGCGCGCGATCCGTGCTGTACGGCAAGACCATCGACCACGTGATCGAGCAGCGCGTCGTCCTCTCGGACGGCAGCGTGGCGCGGTTCGGCCCGCTCGACCGCGCGGCCCTCGACGCGGCCTGCGCGGGCGACTCGCTCGAGGCGCACTGCTATCGCGAGGTGCGCCGTCTTGCCGGCACGCACGCCGACGAGATCGCCCGCCGGTATCCGAAGGTGCTCCGGCGCGTCGGCGGCTACAATCTCGACGCGTTCGTCGACGCCGATCGGCCCTTCAATCTGGCGAAGCTCATCGTGGGCTCCGAGGGCACGCTGGCGGTGGTGCTCGAAGCGACGCTTGCGCTCGTGCCGCTGCCGGCCGCCAAGGCCGTGCTCGCCATCGAGTTCGGGGATCTTCTGGACGCGCTCGCCGCCACGCCGGCCATCCTCGGGCACCGGCCGTCGGCGGTCGAGGTGATGGACGGCTTCATCCTCAACCACACGCGGGAGAACCCGGCGCTCGAGCGGCTCCGCCGGACGGTCATCGCGGGCGATCCCGCGGCGCTGCTGTGCGTCGAGTTCTACGGCGATGCCGCGGAAGACCTCCCGCCGCGGCTCGACGCGCTCGAGCGCGACCTGCGCGCCCGCGGACTCGGCGATCGCTTTCACCGGGCGCTCGACGGCGCGGGCCAGGCGGCCATCTGGTCGCTTCGCGAGGCGGCGCTCGGATTGTCGATGGCCATGAAGGGCGACGCGAAGTCCATCTCCTTCGTCGAGGACACGGCGGTAGCGCCCGAGCGGCTCCGCGACTACATCGAGCGTTTCCTCGGCATGATTCGCGCCCATGGCACCGACGCCGGGGTGTACGCGCACGCCTCGGTCGGGTGCCTGCACGTTCGCCCCGTCGTCAACCTCAAGACCGAGGCCGGCGTGCGGCAGTTCGAGGCCATCGCGAGCGCCAGCGCCGACCTGGTGCTCGAGTTCGGCGGCGCGCTCTCCGGCGAGCATGGCGACGGGCTCGTGCGCAGCCCGTTCATGGAGCGGATGTTCGGCCCCGTGCTGTACCAGGCCTTCCGCGACGTGAAGCGCGCCTTCGACCCCGACGGCCTGTTCAACCCGGGCAAGATCGTCGACGCGCCGCCGCTCACGGCCAACCTCCGCTACGGGCCGGCGTACCGCACTGCCGCGCCGCCGACCTACTTCGACTACGCGGATCACGGCGGCTTCGCCGGCGCGGTCGAGATGTGCAGCGGCCTCGGCGCGTGCCGCAAGACGCTCGGCGGTACGATGTGCCCCTCCTACATGGCCACGCGCGAGGAGGCCCACTCGACGCGCGGCCGCGCCAACACCCTTCGTCTCGCCATGGCGGGCGAGCTGGGGGCGGCCGGGCTCGACGATGACGGCGTGCGGGGCGTGCTGGATCTGTGCCTGGAGTGCCGCGCCTGCCGGGCTGAGTGCCCGGTCGGCGTCGACGTGGCGCGCTTCAAGAGCGAGTTCCTTGCGGGCTACTGGCGCCGGCACGGCACGCCCCTCAGCGCGCGCCTGCTGGGCCATGTTCATGCCCTCGCGCGCGTCGGCAGCGCGCTGGCCCCGGTGTCGTCTGCCGTTGCGCGCTCGGCGCCCGCGCGGTGGGTCCTCGAGAAGGTGGCCGGCATCGATCGGCGGCGCGTGCCGCCGGCCTGGTCGCGGAGGACGCTGGCGCGGCGGTTTCCGCCGCGGCGCGGCGCCGGTCCGGCGCGGGCGGTCATCTTCAACGACACGTTCACGAACTACTACAATCCCGCGGTTGGCATCGCGGGAGTCGCGGTGCTCGCGGCCCTCGGCGCGGACACCGAGCTGGCGCCCAACGTGTGTTGCGGGCGGCCGCTCATCTCGCAGGGCCTGCTCGAGGACGCCCGGCGGCTGGCGGAAGCCAACGTCGATCGCCTGGCGCCGCTGGCAGCCTCGGGGCGGCCGCTGGTGTTCTTCGAGCCGAGCTGCCTGTCGGCCGTCGCGGAAGACGCGCCGGCGCTCGTCGGCGCCGAGTACCGCGCGCGGGCCAGGCAGGTGGCCGCGCGCGCGGTGCTGTTCGAGGAGCTGGCCGACGACCTCTGGGCCGCAGCCGGGCCGCCCACGCTCGCGGCCGCACCCTCGACGGTGCTCCTGCACGGGCACTGCCACCAGAAGGCCATGGGCCGTCTGGCGGCGACCAGGGCGCTGCTCGGTCGCATTCCGGGCGTGACGGTCACCGACCTCGACGCCGGCTGCTGCGGCATGGCGGGCTCGTTCGGCTACGTGAAGGCGCACTACGATGTGTCGCGCGCTATCGGCGAGCGGCGGCTGCTGCCCGCCGCGCGCGCGATGGCGGCCGACGCCGTGCTCGTCGCGAGCGGCTTCTCGTGCCGGCACCAGGTGGCCGACTTCACGGGCGCGCGCGCCGTGCACGCGGCCGAGCTGCTGCACTCGCTCCTCGTTCGGGAGGCTCGATGAATCTGGCGGTGATCTCGGTCGGTGCCCTGGCGTTGGCAGTGCTCGTGAGCTGTTTCAGCCGCCTCAACGTCGGCGTGCTGGCGCTTGCCCTGGCGTGGCTTGTCGGCGTCTACGTCGGCGGCCAGCCCGTCAACACGGTCATGGGCGGGTTCCCCAGCCAGTTGTTCCTCACTCTCGCCGGGGTCACGCTGCTCTTCGCCATCGCCCAGGCCAACGGGACGCTCGAGCGCATCACCCACCACGCCGTTCGCCTGTGCCGCGGTAACCGCGGTGTGATCCCCGTCATGTTCTTCGCGCTCGGCGCGGCGCTCTCCTCGATGGGGCCCGGCAACATCGCCACGGCCGCGCTGGTGGCGCCGCTGGCGATGGCGACCGCCGTACGCTCGGGCATTCCGCTCTTTCTCATGGCGATCATGGTCGGCAACGGGTCCAATGCCGGGGCGCTCTCGCCCTTTGCGCCCACCGGCATCATCGTCAACGGGCTGATGGCCCGAAACGGTCTGCCCGGCCTCGAGGCCCAGACCTACCTCTACAACCTCGCTGCCCACATGCTGATGGCCTTCGGCGGGTATGCGATCTTCGGGGGCCTGAGGCTCTTCCGCCGCGGCAGCGTGGCGGCCGTTGCGGGGCTCGATCGCGCGAGCACGAGCTTCGAAGCCCATCACTGGCTCACCATGGCCGTCATCGCCACGCTCATCCTGAGCGTGCTGTTCGCCAACATCCATGTCGGCATGGGCGCCTTCGCCGGCGCCGTCGTCCTGGTGCTCGGCCGCGCGGGGAGCGACGCGGAGGCCATCCGCCAAATGCCGTGGAAGGTCATCGTCATGGTGTGCGGCGTGACGGTGCTCATCGCCCTCGTCGAGCGCGCACAGGGCATCGACCTGCTCGTCTCGCTCGTCGCGAGAGTCTCGACAGCCGACTCCGTCACCTTCGTCGTCGCGGCGCTCACCGGCATCGTGTCGGTCTACAGCAGCACGTCCGGCGTCGTGCTGCCGGCCTTCCTGCCGATGGTGCCGGGCCTTGCGGACGCGCTCCCGGGCGCGAGCGCCGTCGCCATCGCCTCGTCGATGAACATCGGCGGCCACCTGGTCGACGTCTCGCCGCTCTCGACCATCGGGGCGCTGTGCCTCGCGGGCGCTCCCGCCGACGAGAGCCGGAGTCTCTTCAACAAGCTGCTCGCCTGGGGCCTGTCGATGTCGATCGTCGGCGGCGCGCTCTGCTACCTGATTTTCTGAGGGCGATGTGCCGACTTTCTGGACGGACGCGACCCCCGATGCCCGCAGGGCGCTCGTCGCCGCCTCGCTCGGGTGGCTCCTCGACGCCTTCGACGTCATGCTCTACGCGCTGGTGCTGGCCGCGCTCCTCCAGGACCTGCAGCTCGACCTCACGACCGGCGGCCAGCTCGGGTCGTTGACGCTTGCCGCGTCGGCTGCGGGCGGCCTCCTGTTCGGCGTTCTCGCCGATCGCTACGGTCGCACCCGCGCGCTCACGTGGAGCATCGTGCTCTACTCGGTCTTCACGGCGGCGTGCGGCCTTGCGCAGAACGTGGCCCAGCTCGCGATCTTCCGGATCGGCCTCGGCCTCGGCATGGGCGGGGAGTGGGCCAGCGGCGCGGCGCTCGTCTCCGAGACGTGGCCACCCGAGCATCGCGGCAAGGCCCTCGGTCTCATGCAGTCGTGCTGGGCCATCGGCTACGGCCTTGCGGCTCTAGTCGTGTGGGCCGTGCTCCCCACGTTCGGGTGGCGGGCCGTCTTCTTCGTGGGCGTGCTGCCGGCGCTCTTCACGCTGTGGATCAGGCGCGCCGTGCGGGAGCCCGAGATCTGGCAGGCCACGCGCGCCGCCCGCCTGTCCTCGTCGGTGGCACCGCCTGGGGCGTCGTCGCCCGCGGCCGGCGGAGAACGGTCGCGGTGGCACGGCATTCCGATTGGCTTGACGGTGGCGCTGACGCTGATGAACGCCTCGACGATGTTCGCGTGGTGGGGGCTCAATCTCTGGATTCCGGCGTACCTGTCGCTGCCGGCGGCCCAGGGCGGCGTGGGCCTGTCGACGGGCGTGATGTCGTCGTTCGTCGTGGCCATGCAGGTCGGCATGTGGTTCGGGTACGTCACCTTCGGCTTCGTGAGCGATGCGCTCGGGCGGAAGCCCACCTACGTCACGTACCTGCTGCTGGCCTCGGCGCTGGTGTTCCTCTATGCGCAGGCGACCGCGCCGGCCGTGCTGCTCGTGCTCGGCCCCTTCGTGGCGTTCGTGGGCACGGGGTACTTCAGCGGGTTCGGCGCCGTGACCGCCGAGATCTACCCGACGGCCGTGCGCGCAACCGCGCAGGGCTTCACCTACAACCTCGGGCGCCTGGCGAGCGCCGCCGCGCCCGTCGTGGTCGGCAGCTACGCGCAGGCCGCCGGCTTCGGCGCCGCCTTCATGATGGTCGCGGCCGCCTATGCCGTGGCGGCGGCGTTCTGGCTGTTCATCCCGGAGACGAGGGGGCGGAAGCTCGCGTAGGTTCCTCACGAGGTCACGAGGGTTCCCAGCGGGAACCCTCGTGTGGACCTCCGTGCAGAACCTCGTGGTGACCTGGCAGCGCTTGTGCAAGGTCTTTCCGACTGGCCCGTCATCTGCCGGGAGTCCGTCACATGCGCGCGCCGTCCAACCGTACTCCGTGGGATATCCGACCCGAGGACTTCCCGGAGGGCGGGGAGCCTCGCGAACAGCTCCGCCACCTGCTCCACTACGCCATCCTGGCCCCGTCGACCAAGAACACGCAGCCGTGGCGGTTTCGGGTCGATGACTGGGCAATCCACGTCTTTGCGGACCTCGGTCGATGGCAGGAGGTGGCCGATCGCGACCAGCGTGAGCTGTACCTCTCAGTCGGCTGCGCGCTCGAGAACCTCCTCGTCGCGGCCACCTACTTCGAGTTCGACGCGCTGCCGGCCTACTTCCCCGACCCTGATCGCCCCGCGCACGTCGCCACGGTTCACTTCGCGCGCACGGGCGTCATGCGGGGGCCGGCCGACGAACGGCTCCTGCACGCCATCCCGGAGCGCCTCACCAACCACAAGCTGTTCCGGCCGGAGCCCATCGAGAGGGCGGTGCTCGACGAGCTTGCCGCGGCGGCCGACACGCCCGACCTGCAGGTACTGCTGAGCGGGGACGATGACATCCGCCGGCGCGCGGACTGGCTCAACCTGGAGGCCGATCGAGCCCTCTTCTCCGACGCCGCGTACCGCGAGGAGCTCGGACGCTGGGTCGGCCAGGGCGTGTTCGGCACGCCGTGGCTGCTCTCGAAGCTGGGCGAGCTGGTCTACACCTACGTCAACGTGGGCGAGCGCACGGCGCGCCGCGATCACGAGGTGCTGTTGAGCGCGCCGGTGGTAGGCCTGGTCTGCAGTCGCGACAACGACCGGCGATCGTTCGTGCGCGCCGGGCAGGTGTTCGAGCGTGTCTTCCTGCTCGCAACCGCGCACGGCCTGGCGCTGCAGCCGATGAGCCAGACGCTCCAGGTTCCCGAGACGCGCCGGGCCATGCGCGACCTGGTCTCGCCGTACGGCGAGTGGATCCCGCAGCAGCCCTTCCGGCTCGGCTTCCCCGCCGAGCGCGTGCGGGATCACACGCCCCGGCGGTCGGTCGCGGAGGTCACGGGGACGGAGGTTCGGTTCACCACGTGAGCTGCCGCGGGTCCCGAACAGCGTTGAAGCACCTCCGTGGAAGAACCCCGTGAGGAACCCCGCCCGAGCTAGCCCTGCTTGCGCTCGTCGCCGACGAGAGCCAGGCCGTCCGAGGCGATGCGCACGCAGTTGCGGCCCTCGTCCTTGGCGCGGTAGAGCGCCTGGTCCGCCCGCGCGATGATGGCCTCGATGTTGACCTCGCCGGGCATGGCCTGGGTGAGGCCGAAGCTGGCGGTGATCGTGAGCGCCTCGCCCGACCACGCCACGGGCCGATCCGCGATCTCGCGCCGGAGCGTCTCGGCCACGCGCCGCGCGCCGTGGAGGGGCGTCTCGGGCAGCAGAACCAGGAACTCCTCGCCGCCGTAGCGGCATTTGAGGTCCGAGCCGCGCAGCACGTCGCGCATCCGCTTTCCGACCGCCGCGAGCACGGCATCCCCGCACAAGTGGCCGAACCGGTCGTTGACCTCCTTGAAATGATCGAGGTCGAACATGATGAGCGACACGGGCATCTGGCTGCGGCGCGCGCGGCGGAGCTCGGCGTCGATGACCTCCATCGCGTGCGCGCGGGTTACGCACCCGGTGAGCGGATCGCGCAGGCTGTTCTCGCGGACCTCGCGGAAGAGCTGCGCGTTCTTGATCGACACGGCGAGCAGCGCCGCCGCCGTCTCGAGGGCCCGCTGCTGGTCAGGGGCCAACCCCCCGGGCGGGGGACGGACGCCCAGGACGCCCGTCGTGGTGCCGCCAACGATGAGAGGAAAGCCGATGCCCTGCGTGTCGCCGCCTGCGGCGCCGTTGGCGAGCCGCGTCGCCATCTCCTGCCGCTCGATGACCTCCTCGGCGCCACGGGTGTCGCCGGCGAGCGCCTCCCACTCGGTGCCCTGGCGCAGCAACACCCACACCTGGTCGGTGCCCGCCAAGCGGGCCAGATGCTGCGCGATGGCCCCGCGAATCGAGTCGTGATCGAGCGAGCGCGCCAGCGCGTGGCCGAACGCGACCAGCCGCTCGAACTCCTGCGCGCGCCGCTCGGCGTCGCGCTGGGCGGTTTCGGCCGCCGCCGCCGCCGCCTGAATCTGGTGGCGCTTCCGGAGCTGGTGGACGATGTAGACGCCGGTGAGGAGGATGAGCGCCGGCACCAGGGCCAGCCCGCTCTCGCGCTCGATGTCGCGGGCGTAGTCGAGCAGCCGCGAGATGGGCGTCGAGAAAACGATCACCGCCGCCGCCGCCAGCCCGGCGAGCAGCAGCAGGTCCTGGCGGCCTGCAACGCGCATTCGAGCTACCTGTCCGGCTGAGCCTAGCCGTCACCCCGCGGGCTGTCAACGACGCAAAATCGGGTAGATTAGGGGCATGTTTCACTGTCATGTCCGGCTCGCGGCGGCGGCAGCCGTCGTCGGCGCCCTGGCGGGGGCAGGCACGGTGGTCGCGGGCCAGGGGGCGCGGCGCGCGACGCCCGCGCCCTCCCAGGCGGCCCGGCAGATCAGCATGCCGCCCATGCCCACCCCCGGCTACCAGCCCGCGCGCCCCCTGGAGATGACGCGGCAGGTCTACGAGTTTGCCGCCCGCCATCCCGAGGTGCTCACGTTCGTCCCCTGCTACTGCGGCTGCGAGGCCACGGGCCATCCCCACAACGAGTCGTGCTTCGTCGCCCGCCGCGACGCTCAGGGCAACGTCACGGAGTGGGATGTCCACGGCTACGGGTGACAGGTCTGCATCGACGTCGCGCGTGACGCGATGCTCATGTTCAACTCCGGCGCCGACGCTGTCGCCGTCCGCAATGCGATCGAGCGCAAGTGGACGCCGAAGTTCCCCACCAAGACGCCGACACCGGTACCGCAGCGGAAGAAGGGGTAAGAACACGGGGAACATGCGCCCTGACGCGATCGCCCGGTTCTTCGATGGACTGCGCGACGGCGCATGGGCGGGGCGGATCGCCGAGGGGCGCACGACGACGGTTGCGGTCAACCCGTCGCTGCGCGCCCTGCTTGGGTACCCGGCCGACGCGGCCGACGAGGACGTGCGCCCGTTCGACGCCGAGCGCTTCGCCGACCCGGCCTCCCGCGACGTCTTCCTCCAGCAGCTCGCCGCGCGGGGCGGCGTCGACGATTTCCATCTTCGCCTCCTCCGTCTCGACGGCACGAGCGTCTGGGTCGACGTCACGGCCTCGGCCGCCCGTGTCAGCGGCACGTCGAGCGCGCTCGAGGCGCAGGCGCTCGTTCGCGACGTCAGCGAGCGGCGGCACCGCGACGACCAGGCGCGCGACCTGTACCACCAGCTCATTCAGGCCGAGAAGATGGCCGCCCTCGGGCAGACCATCTCGGGCGTCGCGCACGAGCTGAACAACCCGCTCGCCACGATCCTCTCGTGGGCCGAACGCCTGCAGGAACGGCCCGGCGACGAGAAGACCCGACGCGGCCTGGACGTCATCCTCGCCGAGGCCGAGCGCGCCGCGCGCATCGTCCGCCACCTGCTCACCTTCGCGCGCAAGCGGCAGACGACGCGCATGATGATCGACCTGAACCAGATCATCGCCGAGACGCTGGCGCTCCGCGCCTACGAACACAAGGTGACGAACCTCAGCGTGTCGCAGGAGCTCGCGCCGGGCTTGCCGCAGGTCTTCGCGGACGGCCACCAGCTCAAGCAGGTGCTGCTCAACCTGATCATCAATGCCGAACAGGCCATGCTGACGGCCAACGGCCGCGGCCATCTGCGCGTGCGGACCTCGCGCGACGCCGCGCGCAACGTCCTCACGGTCGAAGTCGCCGACGACGGGCCCGGCATACCTGACGAGGTGCAGGCGAAGATGTTCGACCCGTTCTTCACGACCAAGGAGGTGGGAAAGGGCACCGGGCTCGGATTGACCGTCGCCTACGCCATCGTCCAGGAGCATGGCGGCCGCATCTGGGCGCAGTCCTCGCGGGGGACGGGGACGTCGTTCTTCGTGGAGCTGCCGGCGGCAGGCACGAACCCGTCGCCCAAGGCGCCGTCAACGCAGGTGGTGTCGACCGACGCGTTCCGCGGCCGAAAGGTGCTGGTGGTGGAGGACGAGCCGGCGCTCGCCACTGCCGTGGCCGAAGCGCTCGGCGACGCCGGCTTCGACGTGGAGCGCGCGGGCGACGGCGAAGAAGGGCTGACGAAGCTCGCCCAGGGCGCCTTCGACCTGATTGTCTGCGATCTGAAGATGCCCCGGATCGACGGGCGGCAGTTCTACCGCGCCATCGCCGCGGCGACGCCGGCGCTCGCCCGCCGCGTCATTTTCGTGACGGGCGACGTCGCCGGCACCGATGCTGAACGGTTCCTCGAGGAAACGGGGTGCCGCTGGCTGTCGAAGCCGTTCCGTCTGGCCGAGCTGCTGCGCGCGGCGCGCGACACGCTCGCGTAGTCGACCACCACTGCCGGCGTCGCCCGCCGCTCGGCGGAAGGCGCCACGCGCGTATCCGTTGCGCGTAGCTGCGCCTTCGCCATGCGCGGCCGGCTCTGGAACTCGAGAATCGCGTGGCGCAGCGCCCGCGCCGCGGCCGCCGGCGTCGCGTCGGCCCCGAGCGCCTCCTTCAGGCGCCGGAGCGCCCGCGCGTGGAGCTGCGACACCCGCGACTCGTTCACGCCGAGTTCCGCGCCGATTTCCTTCATCGTCACTTCGCCGTAGTAGTAGAGCGCGATCACCCGGCGCTCGCGCGCAGGCAGCGACTGGATGGCCGCACGCACGCGCTCCTTGATCTCCGTTTTCTCGTACGCGTTGTCCGGGCGCTCGGGCTCGGTCGGTACGAGCACCGCCGGCAGCTGCGCCTCGTCGACGTGATCGCCGCACGAGAGCGGCGACGTCGACTCAATGGTGTTGATCCGCACGACCGTCTTGCCCAGGCGCTTCTCGTCGATGCCCACCGCCGCGGCCAGGTCGGCCATGGACGGCTCGTGGCCCAGCTCGTGCCGCAGCCGCTCGCGGGCCGCCTCGAGCTCCCGCCGGACGCGCCGCACGCCCCGCGGCCACGCGTCCTTGCGCAGGGCGTCGATCATCGCGCCGCGGATGCGCCGCTCGGCAAAGGTCTCGAACTTGATGCCCCGCGCCGCGTCGAAGCGGTGGGCCGCGTCGATGAGCCCGATGACCCCGTCCTGGACGAGATCGCCCAGGTCGATGGAGTGGGGCATGGTCGAGGCCATGCGCCGCGCCAGCGCCTCCACAAACGGGAGGCCGGCTTCGACGCGATTCGGCGGCGTGGTCAGGTCGGGGGTCATGCGCCCCACCTATGGCAACGCCAATGCCAGAGGCGTGCAGTGCTGTGGCGGCCCGTGCACTCCCGGGCCGCGATCTCTTTAAGTGCTTTTCTCTCAGCTTCTTGTGCGGATCGTCGTTCGGCATGGCGTCCGGCGCCGCGCTGCCGGCAACGGTCGGCACAGTCAAAATATTGACGATAACACAGGATCTGATGTCAATAGTTTGACGATGAGAACACAGTTTTGTCGAGAAGTGCACGGTTCTGTCTGAGGGCGATTGCCAGAAGACCTGTCGCGTTGGCCACCGCGAAGCTGACGCCTTTCAAGTTTCGTTCGGGATCCACGTTTGGCGCCGGCCGTGGGAAGCCCGACGCGCGCAGGTCCAGCCGGCCCGGCCCTTGGTGGGCCACCTCCATCCGGTCCCGCGGGATTGACCAGTCCAGGTGCACCGCCACCACCCGCGGAAGGGCGCCGGGAAGCCACGGCGACTCGGCGGTGGGTGCGGCGGCAACGATGGCGACGCGTGCCTCCACGGCGGCGTGGACCACCTCTGCAAGCGCGTCCCGATGCGCCGCGTTGGTCGTGCCGAGACTCAGGTTGATGAGCGCGGGTTGCCGGGCCACCGCCCACCGCAGCGCCGCGACGAGCGCCGCGCCGGTCGCGGCCAGTTCGCGGTCGAAAATTCGCGCGGCCAGCAGCTCCGCGTCCGGGACCTTCTCGCGGATGACCGCCGCCACCGCCGTGCCGTGACCCAGGCGATCGAGGTAATCGTCGTGCAGCGCGCCGTCCGCTGCCACCCCTACGCCGCCCGCCACGCCCTGCACGTGGGGATGCGCCGCATGCACCCCCGAGTCGATGACGACGATGCGGATCATGGCGGCGTGGCCCCCACGCCGTCCAGCGTCACGACCCGATCGGCCGCGGCAGCCAGCTCCCGTCGGTGGGTGATGACAATGGTGGTGCGGCCGCGCATGACGGCGCGGTAGCCGTCCATGACCGTGCGCTCGGTCGCCTCGTCGAGCGCCGCGGTGGGCTCGTCGAGCACCAGCACCGCGGGCGCGGCGAGGAACGCGCGGGCGATGGCAATGCGGTGGCGCTCACCGGCCGACACCGCGTGGCCGCGTTCGCCCACGACGGTGGCGTAGCGCTCCGGCAGCCGCTCGATGAAATGGGCGATGCCCGCGGCGCGCGCGGCCTCGGCGAGGGCCTCGTCGGTCGCCTCGGGCTTGACGTACCGGAGATTCTCCGCGATGGTCGCGTGCAGCAGCGGCGGCTCCTGCTCGACGAGCACCACGTGTCGCCGCACGGAATCGAGCGTCAACGATCGCAGATCGTGTCCGTCCAGTCGCACGACGCCTGCGTCGGGGTCGATGAGCCGGGCGACGAGGTAGGCCAGCGTCGACTTGCCGGTTCCGCTCGGCCCCACGACGGCGACCGTCTCGCCCGCCCGGATCTCGATGGACACATCGTCGAGCACCGTCTGGCCGCGCGCGTTCCTGACCGTGACGTGCTCGAAGGCGACGTCGCCGCGCGCGTGCTCGAGCGGCCGCGCGTCGGGCCGCTCGGTGACGTCCACCGTGGCGTCCAGCAGCTCCAGCACACGGCGCCACGAGACGCGGGCGGTGGCCAGGCTCGTGTAGAGGCCCATCAGCGCCTGCGCGGGCGCGACGACGCGCATCTGGTACGCGAGGAAGGCGGCGAAGGTCCCGAGCGTGAGGGTGCCGCTCACGACGCGGCCGCCCCCGTAGAGGAACACCGCGGCCGACCCCGCGGCGAGGAGCAGCCCGGGCAGGCCGCCGGCGAGATATGCCACTCTCTGCATGCGCATGAGCGCGTCGATGAAGGCGTCGTTCAGCCGGCGGAACCGCAGGGCCTCCCGCGCCTGGGCGTTGGAGGTCACCACCAGCGTCGAGGCCTGAAGGGTTTCGATGAGAAAGCTCCCGATGTCGGCGCTTCGCTCGCGCAGGCGCGCGACCCGGCGCTCGAGGAGGCGGCGCGACAGCGCCACCGCGCCGAGCGCGGGCGGCACCACGCCCGCCGCGAGGAGCGTCAGCCGCCAGTCGAGGTACACCATCATCCCCACACTGCCGCCGAGGAAGAGGATGTTGCCCACCCAGGCGAGGGCCGCCTCCGCGGCGACGCGCTGGATCTCGCCGATGTCGTTGTTGAGCCGCGAGACGATGTCGCCGAGGCGCGTCCGCGCGTAGAAGCGCGGCGAGAGGCGCTGCAGGTGGGCATAGAGCGCCAGCCGCATGTCGAAGAGAATCTCCGCCGACACCCGCGTGTAGCGCAGACCGCTCACGACGCTCAGGCCGAATCCGGCAACCGTGAGGCCGAGGAACCAGCCCACCAGCCGGACGAGGCGGGTCGGATCGCGGCCGAGCAGCGCGCCGTCGATGAGGTCGCGGGTGAGGTAGGGCACGGCGAGCGACACGGCCGTGCTGGCGACGCTGATGGCGACGACGAGCGTGAGCCGCCGCCAGTAGGGGACGAGATAGCGGAACGCGCGGCGGAGCTCGCCCGTCACTGCCGCGCGGTCGACGCCGCGGCGGGCCGCGGGACCACGTACAGGTCGGTCGTCTGATCCGCGTTCATCGTGATCGTCCGCAGGTAGCGGTACGTCGACGCGTCGTAGAGATCGATGGTCGCGCCAGCGACGTAGACGTACAGCACGCGCCCGTTGGAACTCACGCGCAGCCCCATGCGCGGGCGGCCGGCGAACTCCGTGCGCGACAGCACGCGCCCGGCCTCCACGTCGAACTTCCAGAACTCGTACCGGCCGATGTCCTGGTAGAGCCCGTACGCCACCTTGCGGCCCGGTGCGAGCGAGAAACCGACGCGCTCGGCGGGACCGATGGGCTTGAAGTCCACGGTGCGCGCCATCAGGTTGACGCGCCCGATGCCCATGATCGACCGCTGCGCGACCGGGTCGCGCATGCGGAACAGCCCGGTGAAGAACCCGGGCTCGTCGTTCACCTCGTCGACCGGACCCATCGAGAACTCGCCGAGGCCCGGCTCGATCGGGCGCGACAGCCGCCAGGTGTCGACGACCGTGAAGTTGGTCGTCTCGAGAATCGTCGTCTCCTCGTCGAACAGGTACAGGAACCTGCCGTCGGGCGAGAACCGCGCGTCGAGGAACTCGCGCTCCTCGCCCTTGGGCCAGTCGATGGTGCGCGCCACCTTCCGTGCCTGCAGGTCGTACAGGTACAGCGTCGCCGGCCCAATGTCCCACCGGTCGATCTGACGCGTGGCCGTCCGCCCCAGGACGACCGCGTAGCGATGCTGGTCGTCGACCTTGAAGCTGCGGACGCGCGTCTTCTTGTTGCCCTCGCTCAGCGTGAAGGTGAAGTCGGTCGTCCGCGTCGCGACGTCCACGACTTCGAACTTCTCGAGCGTCGCGTCGAGCACGTAGAACTTGGCGCCGTCGCGCGACAGCATGGCGCGGCGCGGGATCCCGGTCTGGAGCTTGATCGAGGCCGCTAGCGTCTCGGTCGCTTCGTCGTACACCTGGATGTCGCCCGCGTAGGTGCCGATGTACAACAGCCCGGTCCCGCCGGTCAGCCGCTGCCCGCGCGGCTGTTCGGCCGGCAACGACACCACCGTGGCGATGGCCACCAGCACCGGCAACACCAGCCGCAATCCTCGTCCTGACATGCGAATTACCTCTGCGAGGAATGTTTCGTCATTCGTCATTCGTCATTCGTCATTCGTGCTCTGCCGTCCCCCTACGGGAACACCAAATCGATCTTCCGCCAGTCCTGCTGGGCGTTCGCGCACTTGGCCGTCCAGTCGGGCGCATGATTGAGCTGGTCGGGCACCTGCGCCGGCCAGAAGCACCCCATGTGGCAGTCGAACAGGTCGCGCTCGACCGGCTGACACAGGCCCGCCGTCCCCCCGGTGCGGTCGGCCTCCCACCCGGGGGAGAACACCAGCGAGCACCCGAGTGGGATGTGCGGCGGCTCGGGCTGCTGGGGCGGACCGCCCTGCTGCTGCAGCGCGACGACGTCGGCCGCCGGGGTCCCCGGTGGAGACGGCGGCGCGGATCGGTCGAGCCCGTCGATGGCGCGGGCCTTCGCGTTAATGGCTGAAAGGTGCTTCATGGTCTTCTCCGTCGAACTGCGAGAGCACGCGGGGGTTCTTCACCGCGAGCTCGCCGTAGATCTCGAGACACGTGTCGGTCCATCCGCGGATCCACTCGCAGTAGTGCAGGTTCGCGCGCGTGGTCGCGCCGTGGCGGATGTGGGCCTCGTGGTAGCACCCGCCCGAGCAGATGGGGCGGGCCCAGCACGTCGCGCAGTCGGTCTTCCGGTCGATATGGTGCGCGTCGAGAAACGCGCCCTGCCGTTCGCGATCGATGCCGGCGTCGACCGAGCCGAACCGGTGCTCGGCCGAGCCCGCGAAGCGGTGGCACAGGTTCACCTGGCCATCGGTGGCCACGCCCATGAGGCCGATGCCCGCGCCGCACGGGTACGCCTTGGCGTGGCCCTGGTGGATCTCGGCGAGCGTCTCGCGCACGTTCGAGAACGCGTGCCAGCGGGTCTCGAGCATGGCGTCCCGGTACTCGAAGGCCAGCGCGCGGAACTGCTCGAGCAGCCGGTCGTAGCCGTCTTCGCCGATGGCGAACTCACGCTGCGCCGCGGTGGTCACGGGCGCGAATCCGACGGAGCGGAAGCCGACTTCCTCGGTCAGGTGCCGGAAGATGCGGCCGATCTCGAGGGTCTCTCGCGTGAGCGTGACGCGCGCCCCGATGGGCCGGCCGGTGTGGCGCGCGAGGAGCGCCTTGATCTTCGGTGTGACGATCTCGTAGCTGCCCGTGCCGCCGTGGAACACCCGGAAGCGGTCCTGCACTTCCTTCGGGCCGTCGATGGAGATGGTCACGCCCACGCCCTCATCGAGCAGAAACTCGATGATCTCCGGCTTGAGCAGCGTCGCGTTCGTCGTGAGGGCGAAGTCGAGCCGCTTGCCTTCCTCCCGCGCGCGCGTCCTGGCGTAGGCCACGGTCGCCTTGAGCACGGGGAAGTTGAGCAGCGTTTCGCCGCCGAAGAAGGTCAGGTGCGCGGTCGGCCCGCTGTTGGCCAGCAGGAAGTCGACGCTCGCGCGGGCGGTGGCCTCGGTCATGAACTTCGGCTGCGCGCCGATGTCGGTGTCGACGATCTTGTCCTCGCCGTACTCGTAGCAGTACGTGCACGCCAGGTTGCACTGGTTCGTGACGTTGACCACCAGCGTCTGCAAGGGCACGGGCTTGAGCGGGATGACTGGCCGCGCCGGCGCGCGCGCCGCCGCCGCCTCGCGCACCGCGCGGGCGTGCAGGAGTTCTGCCACGGTCGCGCGGACTGCGTCGGCGCCAAAGCGCGGCGCGAGCGCCTCGACGATGTCGGCCTCGCCGATGCCGGCAGCCCGCGCTGAGACGAGCCCCACGACCGCCTCCGCGCACGGATCGAGCGCGAAGACGGCGGCCGACGGCACGAGGTACAGAAACGGCTGCCCCGCGGCCGTGAACCGGTGGAACTCGCCGATCTCGATCGCGCGGGCGGTCTCAATCATCGGCTCGCCGGCGCCTCCCACCGCATGTAGAGGGGGACGGTCACCAGCAGGTGCGCGCGCGCCCGCAGCGCGGTCGTCGAGCCTTCGGGCGTGTACGACGCGACCGCCCACACGTCGCCGACGTTGTTGCGCTCGCCGCTCCGCTTGGGGTTCGGTCCGTCGACGTTCGGCGTGAACACGCCGGTCGCCGGATCGATGACCCCGACGAACGCGAGATCGTCGTCCGCGTAGGTGGCCGTGTACTCCTCGAGGCTCCACGTCGCCGGCACCGTATCGAGCTTCAGGTCGTCGGGCGTGTCGGGCTGGCCGTCCGGGCCGTTGTGGTAGCCCCACGCCTCGAAGCGGGCGAGCATCTTCGGGAACACCACGCCGCCGACGCGCGCCATGTTCCAGGCCGGCGTCACGCGGATGTGCTGCACCTGGTCGTACACCGTCAGCGCGGCGGGCCGGGCGGCGCCCGCGAGAAACACGTCGCGCGGGCCGATGGCGGCGTCCGCGGCGACGTCTACCAGCACGGTGAGCGCGTCGGCGGCGGCATGCACGACGCGGCTGACCGTCACGCCCGGACCGAGGTCCAGCGCGCGCGCGTCGGCCGCCGTCGGCAGGTTCGCCCCATAGAACGTGATCTCCTGGCCCGGCGCGCCGCGCCGAAGCGCCGTGCGGCTGAGCGTCGTGACCACCGTCTCGCGTCCGATGCGCGTCAACGTGACGTCCACGCCCAGCTCGTCGTACCCGCCGGTAAACCACCGGCCGGACATCGACTGCCACCCCCGGTCGACCGACATCACCTCGCGCAGCGACGTCTGCTCGTTGGATCCCTCGGTGGAGCGGCCGCGCCACTGGAAGCCCGTGTAGACGACCGCGCGGCCGGCGCGGGCAACCGTCTGGCCGCCCCTGGCGTAGGTCCAGCGGATCGTCGTGGTGAACTCATCCGGCGCGCCCGCCACCGCCGCAATCGTCACGCGGCCGGCAATGGGACCCCGGCCGGGCTCCCAGCCCGACAGCGCCCATTCGCCCTCGAGACGCGGGGGCCGCATCGACGCCGACCAGGCCGCCCACTCCGCCGTGTGCAGCGGGAAGGTCCGCGACAGGTGGTCGATCGCCTTCTCCATCGGGTGCCGCTTGTCGGCAGGACGTCCGTCGGGCCCGGGATCGGGCGGCGGCGGACCCGTGCGCCGGAACGACTGGAAGTCGACGAGCGGGTACCACCCGCGGTGCATGGCCACGAGCAGCTCCCATTCCTGCCGCGTGCGCCGCTGATGCAGGATGCGGCCGAACGAGTGGCACGCGATGCAGGTCTGCTCGGTATCGGCGTCTCCGGCGTACTTGTAGTCGACCAGCCGCCGCTCGGTCTCCCACGCCGCCGCCGCGGCTTCCTCCGGCGCCAGACCCAGGTGGTTCGACAGGTAGCGAACCACCTCGCGCGCGGTCTGCGGATCGAGTCTCACACCGTTGAGCGCCACCATCCGGCGAATCGTCTCCTGCCAGCCCTCGGGCGTCGTCCGGCGGAAGGAGATGCGCGACATCTGCTGCTTGTCGTCGGCCGCATGGCACGCGCCGCAGGCCTTGCGCACGGTCGGATCCGTGATGGGAATGCCTTCAGGTGGGCGATCGGCGGCTTGGCGGTCGCCCGCAACGAGCGGGGCCTCAAAGGCCGCTGCGGCCGTGAGAATCCAGGCAATCGAGGCCAGCCACAGCAGGCGGGAACCGCGCAACATGCACTCCTCCGGAAGAGGTTACTTGTAGCACACCAGCCACTGACGCGCCACCGCAGTGGCAAGCGCCGCGGCAAAGTGCTGCAGTCCAACCGGCGGGCGCTGGCGGACGTACGCCTCGAACAGCGCCCCGACATCGTCGAAGGCCGGGGCCAGATCGACGAGCGCGACCACATCGACGTCGTGAACGTAGCCGACGCCCGGGTCGTCGTCACTCGAGACGAGGCGGGGCTCGAGGACGATCAGGTTTTCCCGAACGGCGGGGCGCGGCTCGACCCGCACGTTGCCCCCCCGCCGAACCCGGAGTCGCGGTTCGGCCCTGAGCTCGTCCCAGGCGGCCTGAACGGCGTGCGCGCGGCCGGGATCAGCGGCCGGCGCCGCGCTGGCGGCATCGTCGGCGGCACGGTCGGCCCAGAAGGCGTGCGCGCGGCCCGCGGCGGCTTCGGCGAGGTACTCGCGAGTTCGGGCCCGAAACGCCGCGTACACCTCGCGTTCACGGGTGTCGAAGAACGCGAACGCCGTCTGGCGCATGGCCGGGTCGAGAAGCGCCGTGCGGACGGCGACGGCCGCGAGCCAGCCCGACGCCAACGCCTTCTTGACGCCGATGGACGAGAGCGGGTCGACAAACGAACCGGCATCGCCGGCCAGGAGCAGGTCGTCTGCGGCAAATCGCGCGGCGCCGTACATGGTCGCGTCCCACCCCGAGGGCCCTTCCTCGAGCGCCGCGGCCCCGACCAGCGCGCGAAAGCGCGTGGTCTTCGCCAGCTCGCCCAGGTACACGTCGCGCGCGCGTCCGGCCGCGAGACGCGACCGCTCGGGATCGACCATGACCGCGATGTAGCGCCGCGACGTGCGGTCTGACGTCCGGGCAGCCGTGTCCGGCGTCCTGAACGGAATCGACCAGGCCCAGCCGTCCTCGTAGGCTTCGATGAGCGTGTGGGTGTCGTCGGGCACCGGCCACCCCTCGGCAGCACGCCAGACGGCAGCGAGCGCCACGGTGCGCGGGCCGGACTCGGGGGTCCGCCACCCGCGCGCACGGGCGGCCACGCCCGCGCGACCGGTGGCGTCGATGACATAGGTGGCGTCGAAGGCGCGGCGAGCGGCGTCGAGGCTCTCCACGCGCTCGCATACAACGCGCGCGCCGGCTTCGCGCGCGGCGTCGAGGAGTGCCGCGGAGAACCTGTCGAGCCGCACCTGCCATCCGCGCGCCTGACCCGCAAACGTCTCGATGCGCTCGTCACCGGGCCGCCACCACACCGTGTGCCCCGTCGAGCGCACGGCGTCGGCGCGCGCGACGTGCGCCTCGATGTCGAGCATGCGGAACAGCTTGTCCGTAGACGGCGGAATCGAGACACCGAAGGCAGGACCCCCTACGTCGGGTCGCGTCACGAGCGTGACGTCGTGCCCGCGGCCGGCCAGCAGCCGCGCCGCGGCGGCGCCCGCGGGTCCACCGCCGAGGATGAGACAGTCCACGGGAGGTTCGGGCTCTCGGGCTCTGGGCTCTCGGCTCTAGGTGCGGCCCAAGGCGCGGGCGGCTTCGATGGCTTCGAGCGCGGCTCTGAGAACCAGGCCCGCGCGCGTGCGGTGCGCATCGTCAGGCGCTTTGGCTTCGAGCAGCTCAGCGTGCGCCACGATCACGCCGAGCTGGTTGTTGAGCGTGTGAAAGAGCGCCCGCACGTCGGGCGTCTGGGAAAGGCCTGCCGACAGCGCCGGGCCCGGCTGTCGCGAGATGTCGTCCGCCGCGCGCACGATGCGACTACGCCGCCGACGTGGGTTCCGACATCCGCATCGTGCCGTCCGGCGACCGCCAGAGCGTGTCGACGAAGATGCGGATGCTCCCGCCCGCCGTGCGCACGTACTCCACCTTCCCGGCGGCAATCCAGTTGTAAATGGTCCGCCGGCTCACGCCGACCATCTCGCAGGCCTTCATGATGCTGACCGTCTGGCGCTCCATCGCTCGTCTGCCCTCCACGCATGTGGTATCGGTCGCGCCGGGGGCGGGATTAGGCCAGACAATGCAATCTCGTAATCCAGTAACCCCCATCGTTGTTGACACATAGCTGTAGTGCCGTCAAACTCTTGACGCACAAGCTATGGCGCACCTGCTGCTGGTAGATGACGAGGACGCGCTTCGCTCGGTGATTGCCGAGCGGCTGGAGGAGCATGGGTTCGAGGTGGCCCAGGCGGCCTCGGGCACGCAGGCGCTGGCGCTGCTGGGCGACTTCGCCTTCGACGTGATCGTCGTGGACGTCCGCCTCCCGGATCTCGACGGTCGCGATGTGCTCGATCGGGCCCGCGAGCGCTATCCCGGGATCATCGGGATCGTCGTGACCGGCTTCGGGACGGTGAAGGACGCGGTGGACGCCATCAAGCGGGGCGCCGCGGATTTCGTGGCCAAGCCGTTCCAGTTCGACGAGCTGCTGCACGTGCTGAGGACGGCGCTCGAGCAGCGGCGGCTCCAGAGCGAGAACGCGTATCTGCGGCGGCAGCTCGACGAGCGATACGGGCTGGGCGCGCTGGTTGGCCGGAGCCGAGCCATGCGCGAGCTCTACCAGCTCATCGAGACCGTCGCGCCGACCAACTCGACGGTGCTCATCACCGGCGAGACCGGCACCGGAAAGGAGCTGGTGGCGCGGGCCATTCATCAGACCAGCATGCGGCGTCAGCATCGCTTTGTCGCGATCAACTGCGGCGCGCTGCCCGAGACGCTGCTCGAGGCGGAGCTGTTCGGCCACGTGCGCGGCGCCTTCACCGGCGCCGTCGGGATGCGCCAGGGCCGGGTGGAGCAGGCAGACAAGGGAACGCTCTTCCTCGACGAAGTCGGGACGATGAGCGCGTCGCTGCAGATGAAGCTGCTCAGGGTGCTGCAGGAGCGCGAGTTCGAGCGCATCGGAGACACGAAGACCATCCGCGTCGATGCGCGGGTGGTGGCGGCGACCAACTCCGACCTTGCGCGGATGGTCAAGGAGGGATCGTTCCGCGAGGACCTGTTCTATCGCCTCAACGTGATCGCGGTGCAGCTTCCTCCGCTTCGCGATCGCCGCGAGGACATCCCGCTCCTGGTGCAGCACTTCGTGCGCAAGCTCGCCGCGGCTGACAGCGCCTCGGGATCCGAGAGCCCCCGGGCACCTGGGCACCCCGTCACCCGTGCGCCTGTTTGTTCTCAGGACGCCATGCGACGCCTGATGGCCTACGCGTGGCCCGGCAACATCCGCCAGCTCGAGAACGCCGTCGAGCGCGCGATGGCGCTCATGGGCGCGCGGGAGGTCATCGAGGTGGCGGACCTCCCACCCGAGATCCAGGCCGCCCACATGCCGATCGCGCCGGCACTCGATCTGCCGGAGGAGGGCGTGCATTTGCCGACGCTCGTCAGCCAGATCGAACGCGACTACATCGGCCGCGCGCTCGCGCGGAGCGGTGGAAACAAGGCGGTCGCCGCGGGACTCCTGGGCCTCAAGCGAACGACGCTGGTGGAGAAGATGAAGAGGATGGTGTAGTTGCTGGTTGCTCGTTGGGGGTACCCAGGACCTGAGGGGATTGTCGTGGACGCTGCGGGCGGGGACCTCGTCTGGCGCGATACGAGCGGTTCCGCGGCGGTCTCGATTCCGGCTAACATGGCCGGGGGGTGCTGTCGTCGGACTCTGGGCGCGTCTCTCGGCCACGTGCGCATCGCGTTGCGGTCGAGCGGCGAACGTGAAACGCAGGTCGAGCGTGCTCGCCGCCTGCGGTTCATCCGAGACTCGGCAGCCGACGACCTGGCGGCCGGCGGCGTCGACGTCGGACGGCTGCTGACCGGCCTCACCGCCGCGCTCGGATTCGCGCAAGAACCGTACGCTGGCCACCAAACCACCCCCTGACAGCGAGCACCCAACAACCACCAACCCAACCACCGCCGTGCATCTCCTCATCGCACCTCCCGATCAACTCAAGCGCGAGCTGGCCGCCTCGTTCGAGGCGCTCGTCAGCGGCGGCGTCAGCAACGTGGCGCTCACCGGCGGCGCCTCGGGCGTGCTCGTCCTGACGGCGCTCGGCAGCGCCGCCGTCGACTGGACGACGGTGACCTGCTTCTGGGGCGACGAGCGTGCCGTGGCGCCGGACCATCCCGACTCGAACTACGGGTTGGCGCACCAGGTGCTGTTTGCGGCGCTCGGCACCAGGGGGCCTCGCACGGTGCGCATGCCGGCCGACAACCCGGATCTCGAGGCCGCCGCCCGCGACTACGACGCCGTCCTCGAGGCCGAGCTCGATGCCGGCCCGCTCGACCTGGCCATCGTGGGCGTCGGCGACGACGGCCACGTCTGCTCGTTGTTTCCCGGCCATCGCGCGCTCCTGGCGGGTGGACGGGTCGTGGCCGTGACCGATTCGCCCAAGCCGCCCCCCAGACGGCTGTCGCTCACGCTCCCGTTTCTCAATTCGACGCGCGAGATCTGGATCGTCGGGATTGGCGCGCGCAAGCGCGTCGTCCTGCAGCAGGCGATGATGCAACGGGAGCGGACCACGCCCCTCGACCTGGTGCTTCAGGGTGCGCGAAACGTGACTGTGTTCACTGACCAGAAGCTCGAGCGGTCCTAGCAGCGCGCATCAGGCGCGCAGATGAAGCGCTGGAGCGCCCCCGTGGTACCCTGGCATCCGGTATCGAACACCTGACACCTGCTCAATATGCCTCCCCGCTACTCCTACTGGACGATCCTGGTCGATGGGCAGCCCACGGCGTTCCGCGCCGCGAAGGTCGAGGAGCTGCTGCCGACATTCAACCGGTTGAAGGAGAAGCACGCCTCCGCCGAGTTGAAGTGGTTCCAGGCTGGCCGGCTGTGGAACACGCGGGAGGAGGCAGCCGCCGAGCTCCGCGCCCGGAACGCGCCGCGACCCGAACGCGCCGACCGTGAGGAGGGCGTCGGGCCGCGTGAGCCCGGAGCCGGTCGGCACCCGCGCCCACCGGGAGAACCGCGCGACCGGCACTGGCGTCCGGGCGGTGAGCATCGCGACCCGCGGCAGAAGTACAAGGACGCGAAGAAGGCGAAGTGGCAGCGCTTCAAGCAGGCGATTCGCACGCGGTGGGAAGAGCGTCAGCAGGCGGGTGTTCCCCCGGAGGACCGGCGGGTCGGCCCACGCTCCGATCGGCCTGAACGTCCAGCGGCGCCCCGCGGTCACAAACCACGCGGGTCACGACCCCCGGGGCCTGGTGGGTTCGAGCCGGAGGCCTCGCGCCCGTCAACTCCGAGGGGGTTCAGGCCGGAGGGGTCGCGACCCTCGGCCCCGCGTGGGTTCAAGCCGGGTGGCTCCAGACCGACCGGGCCGCGCGGCTTCGCGCCGGGGAGTTCAGGGCCGGCAACGGCGCGTGGCGTCAAGCCCGGCGGGCAGTTCACGCCCCGTGGCGATGCCAGGCCGGGCGGCGCCTTCAGGCCGAAGGGGCCACGCCCACAAGGGTTCGACCCGCGCGGTGAACCGGCAAAGGGTGGGGCGAGGCCTGCGGGCCCCCGCGGCTTCAAGCCGAAAGGCGGCTTCGGGCCCGGCAGCGCGCGCCCGCAGGGGCCCCGTGGCGGCAAACCTGGCAGCAAACCGTTCGGAGGCTCGCGCCAGGGTCCGCGGAAGCCGTGGAGCAGCAGGCCCCCCAAGAAGCGGCGCGACGAGGAGGAGTAGCGGTGTACCTGCACCTGGTGCTCTTCAAGCCGCGCCCCGACCTCGGTCCTGCGAGGCGAGACGAGCTCGTCACCGCGCTCGAGCACGCCCTGACCGACATCCCGCTGATTCGTCGCGCGCGCGTCGGCCGGCGAATCGTGATGGGCCGCGTCTACGACGCTGCCAACACCATCGACTTTCCGTACGTAGCGGCGATGGAGTTCGACACCGAAACGGATTTGCGCGCCTATCTCGACCACCCCGCCCACGCGCGCATCGGACGCCTCTTCTACGAAACCGCCGAAGCCTCCCTCGCTTACGACTTCGAGGTCGCCGACGCCACCACCGCCCGCCAGTTGCTCTCCACCAGCATCCAGCAACCGGCCACTGACGGCTCGTAGCCCCTACTTCCGTATCACGAAGTCTTCCGCGGCCAGCACGTCGAGTCCCGTCCCGTAGAAGACGCGCACGGCGTCGCGGGGCGTGCAGACGAGCGGCTCGTGGAAGCCGTTGAACGAGGTGTTGACCAGGATCGGCGCGGGCGCCTGCTGACCCCACTGATCGAGCAGCGACAGAAACCGCGGCTCATCGTCGGTCACCGTGTGGACGCGAATGCGCGTGGCGCCCTCGGGCAGGATGTGGCGGAGGAGCTCGGGATCGCGCGGCGTGTACTCGAATTGCATGTACGGAGAGGCCGGCGGCCCGATGAAGTACCGATCCAGGTCCTTGAGCGGAACGCTCACGCCGTAGGTCCGATACCACGCCCGGCGTTTCAGGAACCCGTTGAGGTTCTCGAGCACGTACGGCGAGAAGGGGCTGGCCAGAACCGAACGGTGACCGAGCGCGCGCGGCCCCCACTCCATGCGTCCGCTGAACCATCCCGCAAGCTGGCCGCGTGACAGCGCATCGATGACCGTCGCCTGGACCCGGCCCTCGGGGAGCACGTCGTAGGACAGCTTGCAGTTGTCGAGCGTCTGCTTCACCTGCTCGCGGGTGTAGCTGGGTCCGAGAAACGGAGACCCGATGATTGTCGCCCGCAGGCGGGCGTCGCCCATGGCCAGGGCGGCGCCGATGGCGCAGCCGCCGTTCCCCGGATGGGCGGGCACGAACACGCTGTCGAAGGCGGGGTGGCCAGCCGCCGTCGTCGTGAAGGAGGTGTTGTAGAAGAGGCCGCCGGCAACGACCAGACGCCGCGCGCCGGTCGCCGCAGCGAGCCGCGTCAGGAGCTCGGTCAAGGCGTCCCTGAGACGCTGCTGCACGCTGGCCGCGATGCGGGCCTGCGCCTTGACATCGTCGCGCGGCGACGCGGTGATGGCGGTCAGGAGGTACGCGGCGAAGTCGGGCGGCGCGGCAAGGCCGTCCCCGCCAATCTGCAGCCGGGAGGCCAGCCGCTCGTTCACGGGCTGGGCCGTGCGCGCCATCGCTTCGACGACGTGTTCGTCCTGCCCGCGCGAGAAGCCGAGCGCCTCGGTCATGATCGAGTACAGCTCCGCGATCCGAAACGAGCCGACCTCGGCCTGGACCCGCGTGAGCCCCCCTCCAGGTCCGCCGCGATGCAGGAACGCCTCGAACCCTGCCCGTGCCGCGCTGTCGCACACGACGACGAGCGCATCCTCGACGCCGCCGGCGGCGGCGGCGTAGAGCGCATGCGCGAGGTGACCGTCGACCGACGTCCCGAGCACGCCGGCGGCCAGTGGCACACGCGTCGCCGTGGCGGTCGTCCGGATGTCCCGGGGCGAGGCGCCCAGAAACGACGATAGCTCGGCCAGCGCGAGCGGGGCCTCGGCCGCCGCAGGCAGCCCTCGCACACGCGACATGCGGCTTTCTTCGGCGGCGGCAATGGCGGCTCCGGGCGACACGAGAGCCAGCGACGGCCCCTGCCGGGAGGTGGAGAGCCCTGCGATCACACCTGTTGTTGCTTGCCGAGCATACGGCGCAGCGACTTCATCATGCCGGGCTGCCTGCGAAGATCGTCGTAGCGCTCGATGAGGGCGACAGCCTCGGAGATGGACGCGGCGACCTTCACGCCGAGGCGGGTGGCGCCAGGCGGAATCACCTTCGGATCCCCCTGCCAGATGAGAATGGGCTTGGCCTTCGACTCGACCGCCACGTCCAGGCAGTTCTCGGGTCGATCGTCCACCACGATATCGAGCCCGAGCGCGTCGGCGACCTTCCCGCGCGAGCCGTGCACGACGAACACGCTGGGGAACTCGAAGCCGTGCGTGCGCAGCCACCGCTGCGACTGGAGCTGTGTGGTGTCACCGGCGCTCGAGGGTCGCGTCGTCAGGAAGATGACCTCCCAGCGGCGCTCGGTGGCGGCCTTCGCGATGCGGGCGATGATGCCCGGTTCGAGCTCCGGCAGCGTCGTCCAGAAGTTCTCGATGTGCTTGACGCGGTCCCACAGCTGCACCTGCTCGCGCGCCGACAGCTGGAGCGCCGACACGACGGGGTTCTCGTCCGACGCGGCGGGATCGGGAACCGAGCCGGCGCCGTGGATGGTCCGCTGCTCGCCGAACAGGGCGTCGGCCTCCTGGCGGAGGGCCGTGAACATGTCGGCGACGGTGCCGTCGAGGTCGAACGCGACGCGGAGCGCCATCCTGAGCGTTCCAGCTTACATCGAACGGCCGGTCAGACGGGGCTGACGTCCGCCGAACGCCCGTTCGGTTTCGGGCGCGGCTCGTCGGACGCCCGGGGTCTGCGCGAAGGACCGCGCCTGGGACCGCTCGGGAACCGCGCTGAGCCGCGGGACGCGCAGCGTCCGGGTCAGACCTCGCTACGCAACTGCGCGAAGAACCGTCCGAGCCGGGCCACCGCCTCTTCGAGCCTCGCTCGCGGGGCGTTCCCGTACGAGAGCCGCAGAAACCCCTCGCCCGTCTCGCCGAAAAACCGTCCGGGAATGGTCACAACGTGCTCCTGTTCGATGAGCGCCAGGGCCACCTCGCGCGACCGCGCGCTCGTCCGCCCCGAGTCCTTGGCCCTTCGCCCTCCGCCATTCGCCATCTCCACCATCACGAAGAACCCGCCGCCGGGTGCCACAGGTCTCAACCCCGGAACCGCGCGCAGCGCGGCGAGCAGGTAGTCGCGCCGGTCCTTCAGCTCGTCCAGGTAGCGGACGGGGTAGTCGGGCTCCTGGCGGAGGGCGGTAGTCATGGCGATCTGGATGGGCACCGACGCGCAGATGAGCATCGAGTCCTGGATTTTCATGGCCTGGGCAATGACGTCCTCGTTGGCAATCAGGTAGCCGAGTCGCCAGCCTGTGACGGCGTACGCCTTCGAGAAGCTTCCGATGACGGCCACGGCGTCGCGCCAGGCCGTGAGCGCCGTCGCCGGAAACGGCTCGTCGTCGTAGACGAACCGCAGGTACGTCTCGTCGATCAGGCAGACCAGATCGTGCGTCCGGCAATGATCCACGATGCGCTGCAGTTCGGCCGGTGGCGTGACCGCGCCCGTGGGATTGCTGGGAGAGCAGAGGACGATGGCGCGGGTCTTCGCCGTGACGTGGCCGGCGATGGCCTCCCACGTCGGCACGAACCCCGACGCCGGGTCGAGCGGCACCTCGACCGGCACGGCGCCAACGCTCTGGATGGCCATCTGATGGTTGAGGAAGAACGGCGCCGGCAGCAGCACTTCGTCGCCCGCATCGACGAGCGTCATGAGCGCGAGCTGGAACGCCTGGTTCCCTCCCGCCGTGATGATCATCTCGCGCTCGGGATTCGCGGATTTCGCGAACCCGTCGGAACCCCCCGGAGCTTGGCGGAACCCCTGGGACCCTTGCGGGACCTTTTGGACCCTTTCGGAAGCGATCCGGCTCAGATGCTCCGCCAGCGCCGCGCGCAGCTCGGCCGTTCCCGCGTCGGCGGAGTACACGTGGCTGGTGGTGTCGTCAGCGGCCGCGCGCAGCGCGGCGAGGGCCGAGGCGGGGGGCGCGAAGCCGGGGATGGCCTGTCCGAGCGTGATGACGTCCGCCCCGCGTGCGCGGTGGCGCGCCGCCAGCGTGTTCAGCAGGTCGAACTGCGGCTCTTCGATGGACCGGACGCGGGCGGGCAGACGCATGCGCGGCGATCATAGCGGCGCCGGCGGGCGGGCTGGAAGCGGCCCTCGGCGATCTTCGCGTGGGCTCCGTGCGCGGTTCCGTGGGGGGTGCGTGTGTGCGCGTGCGCACCCGCCGTGGTGCGCGCACACCGCGCGCGCACGGCGCACGCAGCGCAATGGTTGTTTTTCGGCCGAAAAACACGCGGACCGCGTTCGGCCGCGGCTGGCACGAACCTCGCCGTTGTGGGGGGCAGGCAAGAGCAACCTGACCCCCAGCGAGGTGCCCCATGAGCCGTCAGCCGTTTCGCTTCGTCGCTCGTCAGTTCGCCGCCGCCGCCCTCACCGTCGTCGCCAGCCCGGCGTTCGCCGCCGACGATCTGGCCGTCGTCACGGCGCCGACCCTGGCGAGCTTCGCGCCTTTCGCGCACGTCGCCGCCGTGCCCATCGCCGCCGATGACGCCGGCACGGTGGTGACGCCGGCCGATGACGCCGGCACGGTCAAGGCAATCCGTCCGACGTCCCGGCCGCCAAAGCGCCCGGGCGCGCTCTCGCGCCCCAAAGCCCTGCCCGCGTTGTACGCGTCGGTCGTCGGCCTCAACGTGATGGACTTCGTGACGACGCGGCAGGGTCTCGCGGCGGGCGCCGTCGAGGCCAACCCGATGATGCGCGGCGTCGTCGGCAACAGCGCGGCGTTCATTGCCGTGAAGGCCGCCTCCGCGGCGACGTCAATCTGGATGGCGGAGCGCCTCTGGAAGAAGAACCGCGCCGCGGCCATCGCCACGATGGTGGTGGTCAACAGCGGCCTCGCCGCGGTCGTGGCGCACAACAGATCGGTGCTGTCCAAGCTTCAGTAAGTCGATGCTGACGACCCCCTGGCATGTCGCCAGGGGCATTCGGGCGCCTGGTCGGCGAGGTGATCTGGGGGACGCCTCGCCGGTCAGGTGCCCCTTCTTTCTGGAGGCTCGCGGCGGATCGCCCCCGCAGGCCGACCGAGGCGTGAAGCCCGATGCGTGCCAGCCAGGCTACCCGGCGATCGCGGGGTCGACGACCCCGCGGGCCGTGTCGCGATGCTGGAGGAACCAGTCGTAGGTCGAGCGGAGGCCATCGCGCAGATCGATCCGGTGCCGCCACCCCAGCGCGTGTATTCGCGACACATCGAGCAGCTTGCGGGGCATGCCGTCGGGCTTCGTGAGATCGTGCTGGATGGTGGCTTCCGGGTGCACGACGTCGCGGACCATGGCAGCGAGCTCGCCGATGGACACATCCGTGCCGGTGCCGACGTTGATGTGCTCGCGCGCGGTGTAGCGCTCCATCAGGAACACGCAGGCATCCGCCAGATCGTCGACGTGGAGGAACTCGCGGCGCGGCCGGCCGCTCCCCCAGACCGTGACCTCCCGCTTGCCGGCCAGTTTCGCGTCGTGGAAGCGCCGTATCAGCGCCGGCAGCACGTGTGAGCTGTTGAGATCGAAGTTGTCGTGCGGACCGTAGAGGTTCGTCGGCATCGCCGAGATGAAGTCGCAGCCGTACTGCTGGCGATACGCCTGGCAGAGCTTGATGCCCGCAATCTTGGCGACCGCGTAGGATTCGTTCGTCGGCTCGAGCGGGCCGGTGAGCAGCGCTTCCTCCACCATCGGCTGGACGCAATCGCGGGGGTAGATGCAAGAACTGCCGAGGTAGAGCAGCTTCTTCACGCCGAAGAGGTGCGCGGCGTGCACCACGGTGGCGTGGATCATCATGTTGTCGTAGATGAACTCCGCCGGCCGCGTGGAGTTCGCGAGGATGCCGCCGACGGTTCCGGCCACCAGAAACACGTACTCCGGCCGGTTGGCCCGGAACCAGTAGTTCACGGCGGCCTGATCGCGCAGGTCGAGCTGCTCGCGCGTGGCCGTCAGGACCTGACGGTGGCCGAGCGCCTCGAGCCGCCGCGTGACGGCCGACCCGACCAGCCCTCGGTGGCCGGCGACGAAGATCCGCGCGTTCGTCTCCATTCCTCCAGGTGTTATCGGCCGGCCCCGACGGCCCCGACAGCGGCAAAGGTGCCTGGCACCTTTTCGAGAAAGAACTCCTCGATCAGGTCGCGCAGCTCGGACAGGGACTGGACGCCGTTGACGCGCGTGCGGAACGTCCCGCCGCCTTCAAAACCCTTTGTGTACCAGGAGGATAGCGCGCGGATCTTGTTGATCACCCACCGGTCCCGCCCCCGCGCCGGGGGCGGGCCCCCGGCCGTCG
>JBFMCA010000009.1:0-73581 GCA_040754955.1 Acidobacteriota bacterium
CGGGCCTGTTGTTCCCGGGGGGCTGTCCGGAACAAGAGGCCCGACCCCGATGTTCGAAGTACGCGCGCGTGATCGCGTCGAACGCCTCGGCCGCGCGGGCCCGCCGCTCCGCGGCGCCGCCGCGACCCGAGCGCGGGGCGCGCGCGTACCCGTAGCCCGGCAGGTCCACGAGCATGAACGCCGGCGCGCCCTCGGCCTCGACGCGAAAGAAGTTAACCAGGCGCGTCTTGCCCGGCGCCGCGCTCGTCCGCGCGAGCGACCGGCGGACCAGGGCGTTGATCAGGCTCGATTTGCCGACGTTGGAGCGGCCGACGAGCGCCAGCTCGGGTGCTCCCTCGTTCGGGAAACCCGGCTGGTCGACCGCGCTACAGACGAACTCCGCGGCTACCTTCATCCGGCCCCGGAACCCCTCGGAACCTCGGAACCCCTGGACACGCTGTCCGGAACCGTCCGGAGCCCTGGTGCCTAGTGCGTAATCGTATCAGACGACTCGTCCACCGCCACGGCGGGCTCGGTCGCGGCAGGCAGCGGCGTCAGCGGGCGCTCGAGCGCCGTCTTGAGCACCTCGTCCATCGTCGACACCAGGTAGATGTTGAGCGCGTCGAGCACGGGCTTCGGAATGTCGGCCAGGTCCTTCTCGTTGTCCTTGGGCAGGAGGATGTTCTTGACGCCGGCGCGGTGCGCGGCGAGCACCTTCTCCTTGACTCCGCCGATGGGCAGGACCTTGCCGCGCAGCGTGATCTCGCCGGTCATGGCCACGTCGCGCCGGGTCGGCACACCGGCGAGCGCCGAGACGAGCGCGGTGGCCAGCGTGATGCCTGCCGACGGGCCATCCTTGGGGATGGCGCCCTCGGGGATGTGCACGTGGACGTCGAGCTTGCGGTTGAAGTCCTTGGGCAGGCCGTACGCCTCGGCCCTCGTGCGCACGTAGCTCATCGCGGCCTGCGCGGACTCCTGCATGACGTCGCCGAGCTTGCCGGTCAGCGTGAGGCGGCCGCGGCCCGGCATGAGCGTGGCCTCGGTCACCAGGATCTCGCCGCCGACCTCGGTCCAGGCCAGCCCGGTGGCGACGCCGACCTCGTTCTGCTCCTCGGCCAGCGTGGGCCGGTAGCGCGGCACGCCCAGGTAGGTGGTGACCTGCTCGGGCGTGATCTCCTCCCTCGTGCCGGCGCCCTCGACGACGACCTTGCGGGCGACCTTGCGGCAGATCGACGCGATCTCGCGCTCGAGGCTGCGGACGCCGGCCTCGCGCGTGTAGCGCTGGATGATCGTCTGGATGGCGCCCTCGGTGAACGTGACGTGCTTGTCGGTGAGGCCGGAGCCCTCGACGGACTTGGGCACCAGGTAGCGCCGGGCGATCTCGACCTTCTCCTGCTCGGTGTAGCCGGCGAGCTGGAGCACCTCCATGCGGTCGCGCAGGGCCTGGGGCACGGTATGCAGCACGTTGGCCGTGCAGATGAACATCACGTGCGAGAGGTCGTACTCGACGTCGAGGTAGTGGTCGAGGAAGGCGTTGTTCTGCTCCGGGTCGAGAACCTCGAGGAGCGCCGCGGACGGGTCGCCCCGGAAGTCCATCGACATCTTGTCGACTTCATCGAGCAGGAAGACCGGGTTGAGCGATCCGGCCTTCTTCATCATCTGGATGATCTGGCCGGGGAAGGCGCCGATGTAGGTGCGGCGGTGGCCCCGGATCTCGGCTTCGTCGCGGACGCCGCCGAGCGACAGCCGGACGAACTTGCGGTTCATCGCGCGCGCGATGGACTTGGCCAGCGACGTCTTGCCGACGCCCGGAGGGCCGACGAAGGTCAGGATCGTGGCCTTGGGCTTCTTGACCAGGGCGCGCACCGCCAGGAACTCGAGGATGCGCTCCTTGATCTTGTCGAGCCCGTAGTGGTCCTCGTTGAGGACGGTCTCGGCGTTCTTCAGGTCGCGGTTCTCGCGGGACTTCTTGTGCCACGGCACCGCGATGAGCCAGTCGAGGTAGTTGCGCGAGACCGTGGCCTCGGCCGACATCGGCGGCATGGCCTCGAGGCGCTTGAGCTCCTGGACGGCCTTCTCCTCGACGTCCTTCGGCATGCGCGCCTGTTCGATCTTCTTCCTGAGCTCCTCGATCTCGTTGCCCTTCTCGTCCTTGCGGCCCAGCTCCTTCTGGATCGCCTTCATCTTCTCGTTGAGGTAGTACTCCTTCTGCGCCTTCTCCATCTGCTTCTTGACGCGCGACTGGATCCGGCGGTCGACCTGGAGCTTGTCGACTTCGGCTTCGAGGATGCTGGCGATGCGGTTGAGGCGCTCGAGCGGCGAGATGATCTCGAGGAGGTTCTGCTTCTCGTCGACGCCCACCAGCAGGTGCGCGGCGATCGTATCGGCGAGCTTGCCCGGATCATCCACGCGCACGGCCGCGATCATCGCGTCGTAGTGCAGGTTGTTCGAGAGCTTCACGTACTGCTCGAACAGCGTCACCACGCGGCTCATCGTCTGCTCGATGTCGCCGGCGGCGTCCTTCACCCGCTGCAGCACCTTGACGACGACGCGGTGGAAGCCCTTGTCGTCCTTCCACTCGATGACCCGCGCCCGGTCGACGCCCTCCACGAGCACCTTGATGTTGCCGTCGGGCAGCTTCAGGCTCTGCACGACATTGGCCACGCAGCCCATGGCGTAGATGTCTTCGACGCCCGGATCGTCCACCGACGCGTCGTGCTGGGCCGCCAGGAAGATGCGCTTGTCCTTCGCGAGCGCGTGCTCCAGCGCACGGATCGACGAGGGGCGGCCGATCACGAACGGCATCATCATGTGCGGGAACACGACGACGTCGCGGAGCGGAACGATGGGCAGCGTTTCGTAGACTTCCACCATAAGAGGGTTCCGGATGCGATCCGGCTCTGGGCTCTAGGCTCTGGGCTGCAGGCTCTGGGCTCCAGGCTCTGGGCTCCAGGCTCACACCCGGGCGCTCGAGGGCCTCAGCCGGCCTTCTCGATGATCTCCAGCCCGGCCGTCTTGCTCACCACCATCTCGCGCGTGATGACGATCTCGCGCGTCTTCTTCTGCCCGGGCACCTGGTACATCAGGTTGAGCATCAGGTCCTCGATGATCATCCGGAGGCCGCGGGCGCCGATCTTGCGCTCGAGCGCCTGCTCCGCGATGGCCTCGAGCGCGTCGTCGGTGAAGCGCAGCTTGACGTTCTCGTACTCGAAGAGCTTCTGGTACTGACGCGTGATGGCGTTGCGCGGTTGCGTCAGGATCTGGACGAGCGCCGGCTTGTCGAGCTCGTGCAGCGTGCCCGTGACCGGCAGCCGGCCGACGAACTCGGGAATGAGCCCGAACTTGATGAGGTCCTGCGGCTCCACCTGCTCGAGCAGAGTGCCCACGTTCTGGTTCTTCCGCGACTTGACGTCGGCCTTGAAGCCGAGCGTCTTGCGGCCGATGCGGCGCTCGACCACGCGATCGAGCCCCACGAACGCGCCGCCGCAGATGAACAGGATGTTCGTCGTGTCGATCTGGAAGAACTCCTGGTGCGGGTGCTTGCGGCCGCCCTGCGGCGGCACGTTGGCGACCGTCCCCTCCAGGATCTTCAGCAGCGCCTGCTGCACACCCTCGCCCGACACGTCGCGCGTGATCGACGGGTTCTCGTCCTTGCGCCCGATCTTGTCGATCTCGTCGATGTAGACGATGCCCTGCTGGCACTTCTCGATGTCGCCGCCCGCCGCCTGGAGCAGCTTCAGGATGATGTTCTCGACGTCCTCGCCGACGTAGCCCGCCTCGGTCAGCGTCGTCGCGTCGACGATGGTGAAGGGGACCGACAACAGCTTGGCCAGCGTCTGCGCGAGCAGCGTCTTGCCCGTGCCGGTCGGCCCGATGAGCAGGATGTTCGACTTCGTCAGCTCGACGTCGTTCCGCGTCCGCGGCTGCTTCTGGATCTCCAGCCGCTTGTAGTGGTTGTAGACCGCGACGGCCAGCTTCTTCTTCGTCAGCTCCTGGCCGATGACGTACTCGTCGAGGAACTTCTTGATCTCGGGCGGGGCGGGGAGCGACGTGCGGACGCCGCGGCTCTCGAACTTGTTGTCGTCGGCGATGATGTCGTTGCAGACCTCGACGCACTCATCGCAGATGAACACCGTCGGACCCGCGATGAGCTTCCGGACGTCGTTCTGGTCCTTGTTGCAGAATGAGCAGCGAAGGACTTCGCCGCCATCTCCGCTTTTTTTCACCATGGCTTCGCCGACCCTTCGATCCCTAGGTTACACCCGTTTCCGGATGACGTCGTCAATAATTCCGTATTCCTTCCCCTGCTCCGGCGACATGATGTAGTCGCGTTCGGTGTCCTCCTGGATGCGCTTGGCATCCCGCCCCGTGTGGAGCACCAGGATCTCGTTGATCCGCTCGCGCATGCGCAGAATCTCCTTCGCCGCGATGTCGATGTCGGTGGCCTGACCCCCCAGGCCCGACATCCACGGCTGGTGGATCAGGATGCGCGAGTTGGGCAGCGAGAAGCGCTTGCCCTTCGTGCCCGCCGCGAGCAGGACCGCCGCAATCGACGCCGCCTGGCCGATGCAGTAGGTCTGCACGTCCGGGCGGATGAACTGCATCGTGTCGTAGATCGCAAAGCCCGCCGTGATCGATCCGCCGGGGCTGTTGATGTACAGCAGGATGTCCTTGTCGGGATCCTCGGCCTCGAGGAACAGCATCTGCGCGATGGCCAGGTTCGCCACCGCGTCGTCGATCGGCGTGCCGATGAAGATGATGTTGTCCTTGAGCAGGCGCGAGAAGATGTCGTACGCCCGCTCGCCGCGGTTGGTCTGCTCGACCACCATGGGCACGAGCTGGTTTCGGTAGAGGCTCATAGATCTGTGTCGGGTGAATGACAGAGAAGCGGCGGAACGCCTCTCATAGTGTACCACGTTCCCGCCGGTCCCTCCGGCCGCGCGTTCCGAAACGGAACACGCAGGCGCACCCGACCCGATACCTCTTTATCGGCCGCTCGCGGCGAAGTTTCAATCCGCCCGGGGGCCGCGCCTACGCCTCGATGATGCGGACGCGGGACAGCACGTGCGCGACGGTCTTCTCGCGGCGGATGCCGGCGGCGAGCCGCCCGAGCGTGCCCTCCTGCTGGAAATGCGCGCGGACGGCCGCGGGGGTCCGGCCTGCCCGCTCCGCCAGCCGGGCCAGCTCCTGATCGATCTCCGCGTCGGTGACCCGCACCTCGTCGCGCCGCGCGATCTCGTCGAGCACGATGGCGCCGGCGACGGCGTCGGTCGCCGGCGCGCGCTGGCCCTCGCGGAACGCCGCCCAGTCGATGTTGGTCTGCCGCGGGTCGATGCGCTGCTCCATCAGGCGGTGCGCGAAGTCCTCCACGCGGCGATCGACCTCGCGATCGATGAGCGAGGCTGGCACCGGAAACGGCACCCGCTCCGCGAGCTTCTTGAGCACGTCCGCGCGGAGCTGCCGATCCGACGCCTCTCGCGCCTCCGCTTCCAGATCGTCGCGCACCCGGGCCGTCAGCGCCTCCAGCGACTCGAACTCGCCGAGGTCCTTCGCGAACTCGTCGTCAAGGGCCGGCACCACCCGCCGGCGAATCTCGTGCACGGTCACCCGAAAGCGCGCGGACGTGCCGGCCAGCTCGCGCACCGCGTAGTCGTCGGGATACCGCACCGTGAAGTCCCTGGTTCCGCCAACCGCCAGCCCCGCGACCTCGTCGTCAAACCCCGGCGGATTGGCCTTGGCGCCAAGCTCGATCGTCGCGCGCTCGTGCCGCTCCGGCTCGCCGGTCGGCGCGCCGTGCGCCAGGGCCTGCCGCTCGAGGTCCACGATGATGGTGTGACCGGGCTCGACGATGCCGCCCTCGACCGGTTCGAAGCGGGCGGCACGCTCGCGCAGCCGCTCGAGCGCCTGCCGGACCGCCTCGTCCTCGACCGCCACCGTCGACCGCCGCACCTCGATGGTGGAGAGATCCCCGGGGTCGAATGGCGGAACCACGTCGAACTCGGCCGTGAAGGTGAGCGAGTGGCCCTCCGCCAGCTTCACGTCTCTGATGTCGGGGCTGTCGACCGGCTCGACGCCCTTCTCGACGAGCGCCTCGCCGACCGCCCGGTCGATGAGCGCGTGGGCCACGTCGTGCAGGATCTGGCCCTTGAAGCGCTGGCGGACGACGCGGGCCGGCACCTTGCCCGGCCGGAACCCGGGCAGCTTCACCGTTTTCCCGTAGCGGCTCGCCACGCGGGCGATCTCGGCGTCGACGACGTCGCTCGGAATCTCCACGGACAGGTTCTTGCGCGTTTCGCTGACGTCGACGAGTTCCGTTTTCATGAGACGATGACGATCCAGATCTGGTGCGAAAGGGGGGACTCGAACCCCCATAGCCTTGCGGCTACCGGATCCTAAGTCCGGCGCGTCTGCCAGTTCCGCCACTTTCGCCCGGGGTGCGAGGTTGTCGTGACCGAGTCAAGTATACGGTACGCGGCCTGACGCGTCGCCTCCGGCTCGGCAGCGTGGCGGGCCCCGCACTCCACAAGATATTGCGGTCTCCGCCAGGCCATGCTACCATGCGCGGCCGTCATGCCTACGGCCACGCCTCCCTCCGCTCCGTACCATGGCCTGTTCCGCCGGGAAGACGCCGGCAATGGCCAGGTCGTGCTGACCCGTCACCCGGCGAGCCCGGCGATGATTCCCGACCCGTCCACGGGGCGGCTCCTGCGCGTGGCCACGGTCGAGTCGAGCACGCGCGCGATCTGCCCGAGCTGCGCCACCTCGGGGCATGGCGGCTACGTCTCCTTCGAGCAGGATCTGCGGCTGGCCTACGCGTGCCCGCGCTGCGAGCAGCTCGTGTGGCTCGCCGGCGCCTGAGCTCAGCGGGCTGAGCGTTCCGGCCGCACGTTCGTCACCAGCAGCTCGTCCACGACGCCGCGGCGGTCGCCGCGCGAGTTGATGGCTCGGCGCGCCGGGATGCGGCGCGCGCGGAGCCCTGCGGCGCGGGCCGCGGCGTTGCCTTCGTAGAGCCGCGTCACGGCGGGCGCGGTCGAGTTGCTCAACACGACCGCGACGCCGCGTTCGGCCAGCGCCACGAGCGCGCGCTGGAGCCGCTCCTGATCCTCGTCGGAGAACCGCTGCGCCGTGTAGGCGTCGAAGCGCGCCGTGCGGCTGATCGGCGCGTACGGAGGGTCGAGGTACACGAAGTCGCCGGCGCGTGCGGCGGTGAGCACGCGGTCGAACGGCGCGTGCTCGACCTGCACGCGTGGATCGCCCACGACCGCCGCCGCCGACTCGAGGAGCGCCCGGTCCACAATCCGCGGCCGCTCGTAGCGGCCCGCCGGCACGTTGAACTCGCCCGCGGCGTTCTGCCGGAACAGCCCGTTGTAGCCGGTGCGATTGAGGTACAGGAGCATGGCGGCCAGTGCGACCGGGTAGTCCGCGGCCCGGCCGCCGGCCGCGCGCCAGGCGCGCCGGCCCGGATTGAAGGCGCCGTCCCGCACCGCGTAGTAGTGGGCGCGGCCGTCCGCGGCATGGCCCGCCGCGAGCGTCTCGAGGTGGGCGACGAGCGCCGGCGCCGCGTCGCCGAGGCGCAGGTAGCAGCCGATGAGGTCCGCGTTGTGGTCCGACAGCACGGCCCGCGACGCCGCGAGACGACCCTGCCGCCAGAGGTCGAAGAACACGGCACCGCTGCCGACAAACGGCTCGAAGTACGTCCCGATCGCGTCCGGGTAATACGGTCGCAGCGCGGGCAGCAGCTGGCGCTTGCCGCCGGCCCACTTCAGAAACGGCCGCGGATGGCCGTTGTCGGACACCACCGCCGCGATTCTAGCAGGCCTGGTGACACGCCCGGCGAGCCCTGAGACCGGGCGCCGAGGCGCCCCACCCCGCGTCGTCCACAGCCCCTTCCGACCCACCGGCTGCTGCCTGACGGCCCGCGGCCCCGTATCCCTCCCAGGCCCACCGCCCGATAACATTCTTGCCAGGGGCCCCTTTAGACGCACCATAAAGGGCTCTTAAGTCATATAATGTCTTGATCCAGTGGGCATCGACGCGCGACTGGACTGTAAGCGAGAGGGCGAAGCCATGCCCGGGTCATGGCTGAGCCGGCCCTCACGCGTTGCGCTGCTGCTGGCCGTGGTCGGGGGCTGTGCCCCTCCGCCGGCTCCGAGCCAGGTGGGCGCGTCGTACGACATCGTGACCCTGCGGCTCACCCGGCTGGACCACGACACGAATCGCGACGGCTGGCCGGACGTGCGAACCTACAGCGACGGGACCCGCGTCTACCGCACCGAGGCCGACACCGACTGGGACGGGTTCGTCGACCGATGGGAGTATCTTGACGGCGCCGGCGGCCTGGTGCGGGTGGGCACGTCGCTGCAAGGGAACGGCGTCGAGGACACCTGGACCTGGGCCGAAGACCCGAGCGGTGAACGCCGGGTGGACCGCTCGCGCCGGGGCGATCGGAGCATCGATCGGCGGGAGTTCTACCGTGGCGACGTGCTGGTACGGGCCGAGGACGATACCAATGCCGACGGCCGGCCCGACAAGTGGGAACGTTACGCGGACGGCGTGCTGCGCGCCGTCGGTTTCGACACGACGTTTGCGGCGGGACGGCCCGATCGGCGGGTGGTGTACGGCCCGGGCGGCCAGTTCGAGGCCGTGGAAGTCGACCCCGACGGCGACGGGCAGTTCGAACGGGTCAGTCCGGCCGGGAAGCGCTGATGAGCGAAGGAGGGACCGTTTGGCCAGTTCGGTGATTCGACGGCAGTTCTGGGCGGCCCTCCTGGCGGGCATGCTCCTGGCGCCGACGGCGGCGGCGCAGGGTCCGCTCACCAGCAACCTCTCGGAGGGCGAGCTCCCGGTGGCGGCCTACCGGATCGGGCCGGTGAGTCTGAACCCGCAGATGGCCGTGCGCGAGATCGGCGTCGACACCAACGTCTTCTCCGACCCGGAGAACCCTCAGCGGGACTGGGTGGTGTCCATCTCTCCGGGCATGGACGGCCATGTGCGCTCCGGCATCCTGCAATTCGTCTTCTCCTCCGGCACCGACTTCACGTATTACGCCAAGTTCAAGAGCGAGCGGGCCGCCATGCGCCAGTTCATGGGCCGGCTCGACTTCCTGCTGGCGCGGCTCCGGCCGTCGATCGGCTATGCGGCCAACTCCACCCGCACCAAGCCCAACGCGGAAATCGACCTCCGGGCCCGCCGCAGGGAGGGGGAAGTCTCGGCGCGGATAGCGTTCGAGGTGTCCCCGCTCGCGAGGGTCGCCGTCTCCGCCGCGCGGGTCGAGACGCGGTTCGACGACGGCGAGGTGTATCGGGGCATCGACCTCGCGCGGTCGCTCAACCGGAGGGCCGAGTCGGCGACGCTCGCGCTGCGCCTGCAGCTCACGCCGTTTACGACCCTCACGCTCGACGGCAGCGCGTCGCGCGACGAGTTCCTGGCGGCGGCCGGGCGCGACAGCGAGTCCCGGCTCGGGGGCATCGAGCTCGACTTCAGCCGGGACGCCATCATCACGGGGCGGGCCCGCGTGGGCTACCGTGACTTCCGGCCGGAGGATCCGACCCTTGCGCCCTACCGCGGCCTGACGTCGAGCGTCGGGCTCTCGGTGACGACCTTCTGGCGCGGCCGGTTCGACGCCACGTTCGAACGCGACGTCCAGTATTCCTTCGAGGAGGCCGAGGGGTACTTCGTCTCGAACGGCCTCGACTTCACCTACACGCAGCGGCTCTTTGGCCCCATCGACGTGCAGAGCCGCGTGGGCCGCGGCATGCTCGAGTACAGCGAGCGGGCCGGCATCCCGGGGCGGCAGGACGAGCTGCTGCTGCTGTCCGGGGGTCTCGGCTACAATCGAAACAGCGGCGCGCGCTTCGGCGTCAACTACGAATACTCGGACCGGGAGTCGGCCGACCGGGCGGATCGGCGGTTCGTGCGGCGCCGCATCTACGGGTCCTACGAGTACAGGTTCTGACCATGCCACTGCTCGTTGCCGTTGTCGTCTCGCTCCTCGGGCTGCAGGTGCCCGCAACGGGGCAGACCGCGCCGCCGCCGGCCGAGGGCCAGCAGACGCTGTACCCGGTCGGGCCCTCGGACGTCCTCCGCATCCAGGTCTTCGACGAGCCACAGCTGAGCGGAACGTTCCGAATCGACCCCGACGGCAGCATGACGTTCCCATTGCTCGGCCGGGTCCAGGTGGCGGGCCGCACGGTGCGCGAGATCGAGCAGCACCTGGAGAAGCTGCTGGCCGACGGCTACGTCCGCCGCCCCCAGGTGTCGGTGGAAGTGGACCAGTTCCGCAGCCGCAGCATCTTCATCATGGGCGAGGTCCGGACGCCCGGGAAGTACCCGCTGCAGGGCGAGATCAAGCTCATCGAGGTGCTGGCGCTTGCCGGCTCGCTCACGAGCAATGCGGGGAGCGAGCTCATCGTCCTGCGCGCCAACGACGCGGCCTCGCGCGACGCGCCGCTGCTGCCCGAGTCGGCCGCCAACGCGACGGTCGTGCGCGTGAACCTGGAAGACGTCAAGGCCGGAAAGCTCGAGAGCAACATCGTGCTGCAGGACGGCGACACCATCTTCGTGCCGCCGGCCGAGCGGTTCTACGTGTCCGGGCACGTGCGGAACCCCGGCTCCTATGTGCTGCAGCGCGGCATGACGGTGCAGCAGGCCATCGCCGTGGCCGGCGGCCTGACCGATCGCGGGTCGAACCGCGGCATCAAGATCCGGCGTCAGATCGGTCCGAACAAATACGAGGAGATCGACGTGCGGCTCACCGATCTCGTGGAGCCGAACGACACGATCATCATCCGCCAGCGGTTCATCTAACGGCGTGGAGGGGTGGCGGCGTGGAGGGGCGGAGGTACCTCCGACCCCTCACCCGTCCACGCCTCCAGCCCTTCACCCCTCCAGCCCTCCAAGCCCCAAGCCTCCAAGCCTCCAAGCCTCCCCCGATGTGTGGCCTCGCCGGCGTGGTCAGCCGCGAGCCGCTGGCCGACTCTGTCGGCCTGGCGACTCGGCTCGATGCGTGTCTCGCGCACCGTGGTCCCGATGGCGCAGCGAGCTGGACGTCTGCCGATCGTCGCGTCCTGCTGGTGCATCGGCGGCTGGCGATCATCGATCCGAGCCCGGCCGGCCGCCAGCCCATGGCCGCGCCCGGAGGCACGGCCTGGCTTGCCTTCAACGGCGAAATCTACAACTACCGGGCGCTTCGCGCCGAGCTGGAGCGCGAGGGCGAGCGCTTCACGACGCGAAGCGACACCGAGGTGCTGCTCCGGTGGCTGCTTCGGCGCGGTCCGGCTGCGCTCGATCGGCTGCGGGGAATGTTCGCGCTGGCGTGCTGGCGGAATGACGAGCGGACGCTCCTGCTGGCGCGCGACCGCTTCGGCATCAAGCCGCTCTACGTGGCGGCATCGGACGGCCGCGTTGCGTTTGCCTCCGAGATTGGCGCCCTGACCGGCAGCGGGCTGGTGTGCGCCGAGCCCGACCCGGCCGGGGTGCTGGCGTTCCTCGGATGGGGCAGCATCCCGCCGCCGCTCACCTGGGTGACGGGCATCGAGGCGGCGGCGCCGGGCTCGTGGAGCCAGTGGAGCGCGGCGGGCGCGCGTCTCGGCGCCGGCGTCTTCGCGGACGTCCGTCGCGTGTGGGCGAGCGGCACCGGTGCCGGAGTGCGGGGAGCCGCCTGGCAGGAGCAGGTGGCCGAGACGCTTCGCGACTCGGTGCGCGCGCACCTGGTGGCCGACGTGCCCGTCGGCGTGTTTCTCTCCTCGGGGCTCGATTCGGCCGCGCTTGTCGCGCGCGCCCGGTCGGACGTCTCCGATCTCCGCACCTTCACCGTGGTCGTGGACGAGCCCCAGTACTCCGAGGCCGCGGGTGCGGAGGCGCTGGCGCAGCGGTTCGAGACCCGCCATCACACGCTGCGCGTGGATGCCCGGAACCTCGCCGGCGACTGGCCGGCCATCCAGGCGCGGCTGGACCAGCCGACCATCGACGGCGTCAACACGTACTACGTGTCGCGCGCCGTCGCCGCGACCGGCACGAGGGCGGTGCTGTCGGGCCTCGGCGGCGATGAGCTCTTCGGCGGCTACCCGTCGTTCGCGCGACTGAGGCGCCTGCGTACCTTGTCGCGCGTCGCGGGGCCCCTCGTGCCCCTGGCGGCCCGTGCGCTGGCGCTGGGTGCGCCAACCCGCGGCGCGCGGCTGCGGCATCTCACTGGCGCCGCCGACGACGCCCTGGAGCAGTACCGCGTGCTGCGTGGATTCCTGATGCCCGACGAGATCCGGGGCGTCGCCGGCGCGCGGCTGGCGGATCGGTCGGCCGCGGAGCGCGTCGCCGCCGTCGAGCGCGAGACGATGGCGGCCGCGGGCGCCGAGCGGCACGCGGCCACGGTCGCCCGCCTCGAATCGACGATGTACATGCGCGCGCAGCTCCTGCGGGACGCCGACGCGATGTCGATGGCCCACGGGCTCGAGGTGCGAGTGCCCTTTGTCGACGCGCCGCTCGTCGCGGCGGTGTGGCCCGAGCTCGGCGCGCATCGGGCGCTCCTCGCGCGCAAGCGGCTGCTCGCCCGTCTCGTGCCGGAGCTGCCGCGCGAGACCGTCCGCGGGCCGAAGCGCGGCTTCACGCTGCCGTTCGAGCGGTGGCTCTCCGGGCCGCTGGCCGACCTCGTCCGCTCGGGCCTGGCCGACCTCGAGGCCGACGGCTGGGTCGCGCGCGGCACGGCCGCGCGCGTGTGGGCAGCCTGGGACGCCCGGCGCGTCCACTGGTCGCGGCCATGGGGGCTGGCCGTGCTGGGACGATTCCTCCATGACGCCTGAGACCGCCGCCGCGCCTGTCATGACCGTCATCGAGCCGCCGGGGCGGGTCTCCGGCGCCGCGTGGCGCGAGGTGTGGGCGTTCCGTGAGCTGCTGTACTTCCTCGTGTGGCGCGACCTGAAGGTCCGCTACAAGCAGACCGTGCTCGGCGCGGCCTGGGCGGTCATCCAGCCGCTGGCCACCATGGTGATCTTCTCGCTGTTCTTCGGCCGGCTGGCTGGCATGCCGTCGGACGGCATCCCGTATCCGATCTTCTCGTATGCCGGCCTGGTGCCGTGGACCTACTTCGCGACAGGCATTGCCGGCGGCGCCGCGTCGCTCGTCGGCAGCCAGAGCCTCATCTCGAAGGTGTACTTCCCGCGGCTGCTGGTGCCGCTCGCGTCGGTGGTGACGCCGATCGTGGATGCGGGCATCGCGCTGGCGGTGCTGCTGGCCCTGATGGCGTGGTACGGCGTCGTGCCCGGACCCGCGCTCGTGCTGCTGCCCGGGTTCGCCCTCCTCGGCCTGGTGGCGGCGGCGGCCGTGAGCCTGTGGCTGGCCGCCCTCAACGTCGAGTACCGCGACGTCCGCTACGTGATGCCGTTTCTCGTCCAGGTCTGGCTGTTCCTGACGCCGGTGGCCTACCCGACCTCGCTCGTGCCCGCCGCCTGGCGCTGGGTGTACGGGCTGAACCCGATGGTCACGGTCGTGGAGGGCTTCCGGTGGACGCTTGTCGGGACGCCCGCGCCGGCGCCGGCGATGGTCGCCGCGTCCCTCGTCATGGTGGCGGCGCTCTTCTGGACCGGCCTCGGCCACTTCCGCCGGACCGAGCGCGTGTTTGCGGACGTGATCTGAGCATGCAGACGGCCGTGCGCGTCGAAGGGCTGTCCAAACAGTATCGCCTCGGCGAGATGCCGGTGGGCGGCATGCTCCGCGAGCGCATCACCAACGCCGCGCGCTCCCTTCGGCGGCGCGTGCACCGCCTGTGGACCGCCGCGCCGGCCGCCGGGCCTTCGACGCGCACGATCTGGGCGCTCGACGACGTGTCGTTCGAACTCCCCGTCGGCGAGGTGCTCGGCGTGATCGGCGGCAACGGCGCGGGGAAGTCGACACTGCTCAAGATCCTCTCGCGCATCACGCCCCCCACGCGCGGGCGGGCCCGCATCCGTGGACGCGTGGGGTCGCTGCTCGAGGTCGGCACCGGGTTTCACCCCGACCTGACGGGGCGCGAGAACATCTTCCTGAACGGCGCCATCCTGGGCATGACCCGGCGCGAGATCGCGGCGAAGTTCGACGAGATTGTCGCCTTTGCCGAAGTGGGCGCGTTCGTCGACACGCCGGTCAAGTACTACTCGAGCGGCATGTACGTCCGCCTGGCCTTTGCCGTCGCGGCGCACCTCGAGCCGGAAGTGCTCATCATCGACGAGGTCCTGGCGGTCGGCGACGCGCGGTTTCAGAAGAAGTGCCTCGGCAAGATCGACGAAGTGGCCCGGGGCGGGCGGACCGTGCTGTTCGTGAGCCACAACATGGCGGCCGTCCAGCGCCTCTGCACGCGCGCGCTCGTCCTCGAGAAGGGCCGCGTCGTGTTCAGCGGCGAGCCGCGCGCGGCCGTGGCCCGCTACCTGGCGGGCGACGGGCGTCCGAAGTACGTCGCGCGCGGTCGGACGGGCGAGCCGCAGGTGCTGCGGGCCGAACTGCTGGACGCCAGCGGCCGCCCGCTGGCGCGCGCGTTCACCTCCGACCCTATCGTCGTCGAGCTCGAGTACGTGGTGCCCGACGGTTATCCGGACACGCGCGTCGGCATCGGCATCCTCTCCGCCGACGGCGTGCCCATCTTCACGAGCGAGCCCTCCGATACCGGCGCGCGCGCGCCCTCCGCGCCAGGACTGCACGTCGCGCGCGTCACCATTGGCGCCGACGTGCTGCTCGCCGGCGATTTCCTGCTTGCGACGTGCCTCTGGAACGGGGCGGACGTGCTCGACTGGCAGGAGCCGGCGCTGGCCTTTGCCGTCGACCCGGGTACGTCCGCCGTGTACGCCGAGGCCTCGACGCGCAAGGGCTTCGTGCAGGTGCCCTGCCGGTGGACGTTCGAGGGGGCGATGGCAGGAGAGCGGCGGCCGTGAGCGGCGCGGACTGGTCGGGGCGGCTGCGGGCGCTGGGACGGGCGGTGCTCGGCGCGCGCGCCCTCCCGCTCATCGACCGTCTCGGGCGGAGCGACCCGCGGTGGACGACGTTCGTCGCGGCCATGGAGTACCTGGATTTCGAGGGCGTCGACGGCGACATCCTCGAGTGCGGCGTGTTCGGCGGTGTCAGCCTCGCGCTGCTCGCCCGGGCGGCCTCGTTCGGCGCCGGGCGCCGCGCGATCGGCGTGGATACCTTCACCGGCCTGCCCGAGCCGACCGAGTCACACGCGGTGTGGAAGAAAGGCGACTGCGCCGCCATGCACGCGCCGCATCCGCTCGTCGGCCTCGGCGAGCCCGTGACGATGGACGTGACCCGACGGTTGTTCGAGCAGTGCGGGCTGCCGCCGCCCGTGCTGTACCAGGGGTGGTTTGCCGAGGTCTTGCCCACCGTCGTGCCGCGCGAGGTGCCGGCCGTCGCGCTGCTGCACGTCGACTGCGACCTCTACGAGTCCACGCGCGATGCCCTGGCCGGCGCCGCGCCGGCGCTGCAGGACGGCACCATGGTGCTCTTCGACGACTGGTTTCACTACAAGGGGCACCCTCGCCGCGGCGAGGCGCGCGCGTTCAGGGAGTTCCTCGACGCCCACCCGGAGTGGGAGGCCGTGCACTGGCGCCAGTACGCGACCTTCTGCAACGCCTTCATTCTCTCGAGGCGCGCATGATCGTGGCGCATCTGGGTCCGCCGCTGGGCCGTCTGGGTGGCCCCTCCGGCTACCTGGCGCAGTTGGCTTCGGCCGTCGAGGCGCAGGGCACAGGCGACGTCCGCGTGCTGCTCCCGGCGCCCGCGCCGGCGGCGTTGGCCGGGCGCGGCCGGCCACGCGTGGCGCGGCTCGTGACGCTGGCACGCCGGCTTCGGCGGACCGCCTGGGGCGCGCCGCAATTCTGGCGTCCGGCCGAGCCGGAGCTGTTGCGCCTCGGAGGCCAGTTGTCGCGCCTCATCGAGCAGAGCTGGAAGACCGTCCAGGCCGAGTGCGCCCCATCACTCGACGCGGCCATGGCGGCGCGCGCCGACGTGCTGTTCGCGCACGATCCCCCCTCGGCCGAGCTGGCGCTCGCGCGGCGGCAGCCGGGGCAGCAGGTCTGGATCTTCGTGCACAATCCCATGCCGCTCGCGCTGTACCTCGCGTGGTGCTGGGGCGTGCCCGAGCGGCCGTGGGAGACGGTGCGCGGGTATCCCGACGTCCTCGCGGGCATTCAGCGGGAGCTGCGCGTGCTGCGCGCCGTGGATCGGATTGTCGTGCCGAGCGCGGAGGCGCGCGGCGAGATGGCGCGCGTCTACCAAGGCTTCGAGGCGGTGATGGCCGGGGCCACGCTGCTCCTGACGGGCGGGGCGGGCCCTGCGCGCCGGTATCCGGCCGACCGGCGCTCCCGCCTGCGGCGCCGCTTCGGGTTGCCGGCGAAGGAGCCTGTCGCGCTCTTCCTCGGGAATGCCCAGCCGTATCGCGGCCTGGACGTGCTCCTCGACGCGCTGACCCGCCTGCCGTCGCGGCGGGTGCTGCCGGGCGTCGTGGCCGTCGCCGGATGCCCGCCCGACACGCTGCCGCTCCACGCGCGGCTGGCGGCGCTCGGCCGCGTCGAGGAGGTCAGCGACCTGCTGGCGGCGGTGGACGTGGTCATCAACGTCAATCGCTTCAGCCTCTTCGACCTGTCGACCATCGAGGCGCTCGAGGCGGGCTGTCCGCTGCTCCTGCACGCGGCGGGCGGCAACCTGACGTTTCACGCTCTCGGCGCCGGCTGCGAGCTCATTCCGCACCTCGACCCGAATACCGTCGCCGAGGGGCTCTCCCGCGTCCTCGCGTGGAGCCCGGCGGACCGCGCCGCGCTCGGCGCCCGATCGCGGACGTGCTGGGAGGCGCACCTGACGCCGCGGCATCTGCTGCAGCGCCACCTGGACGTGTACCGCGCGCGCTGATGGAGCATATCGACACGCTGATCCTGGGAGCCGGCCCGACGGGCCTGGGCGCGGCGTGGCGCCTCGACCGGCGCCGGCACGACGGCTGGCTGCTCTGCGAGGCGGATGAGCACGCCGGGGGCTTGGCCGGATCCACCGTCGACGCGCACGGTTTCACGTGGGACTACGGGGGCCACGTGCAGTTCAGTCACTACGCCTACTTCGACGAGCTGATGGACGATCTGCTCGGCGTGGAGGGCTGGCACTACCACGATCGGGAATCCTGGGTGTGGGTGCGGAACACCTTCGTGCCGTACCCGTTCCAGATGAACGTGCACCGGCTGCCCGAGGACGACGCCATCGCTGCCATCGCGGGGCTCATCCACGCCGCGCGCGTGCGGACGATCGCCGGGCTGCCCGCGAACTTCGGCGAGTGGATCGACGCCACCTTCGGTCCGGGCATCGCGTCGATCTTCATGCGGCCCTACAACGAGAAGGTGTGGGCCCGCCCGCCCGAGCGAATGGCCTGGCACTGGATCGGGGACCGTGTGGCGGTCGTCGACGTGGCGCGCGCCGTCGAGAACATGCGGCTGGGCCGCGACGACGTGTCGTGGGGGCCCAACAACCGGTTCCGCTTCCCGAAGCGGGGCGGCACGGGGGCGATCTGGCGGACGCTGGCGGGGCGCCTCGCCGCGCGGCATCCCTCGCGCCTGCGGTTCGGCTGCAGGCTCGTCGCGCTCGACACCGCGCGGCGCACGGCGGTGTTCGCCAGCGGGGAGCAGATTGCGTACCGGCAGGCGATCAGCACGATTCCCCTCGACGAGCTCGTCCGTCGGAGCGATCTGGCGGACACGCTCGCGCCGGCGCTGGTCGATCTGGAGTACAGCTCGACGCACGTGGTGGGGGTCGCGCTCGACGGGCAGCCCCCGGAGCATCTTCGCGGCAAGTGCTGGATGTACTTCCCGGAGCCGAATTGTCCCTTCTATCGCGTCACGCACTTCTCGCACTACGCCCCGGCCAACGTGCCCGATCCGGCGACCCAGTGGTCGCTCATGGCCGAAGTGGCCGAATCACCGCTGCGGCCGCTGGCGCGGCCCGACGTGGACGCGCACACCGTCGACGGGCTGGTAGCCACTGGCCTGGTGCGGCCCGGCCAGGTCCGGCACACCTGGCACACCCGCCTCGAGCGCGGTTACCCGATCCCCTCGCCGCACCGCGACCGGGCGCTGGCGGCGCTGCTCCCGGCGTTCGAGGCTCGGAACGTGCGCTCGCGGGGCCGGTTCGGCGCCTGGAAGTACGAAGTGTCCAACCAGGACCACTCCTTCGCCCAGGGCGTGGAGGCGGTCGATGCCATCCTCGACGGTGCCGACGAGGAGACGCTGCACCACCCCGAGCGCGTCAACGCGCGGCGTCCTCCGGCGCCGCGGGGGAGTGCGGCATGACGCTGGCGCGTGCGGCGCGCGCGCTCGCCGGGCGGCTCACGCGCCGGCTCTGGCCCACGCCCCCCGAGGCCGCGTGGCGCGCGATCGTGGCCCGGGCGGCCGGCGAGCCTCGCTACACGCCCGGCCGCCTTCGTGTGCTCGACCTCGATCTGGCGTACACCGACGCCTGGAGCCTGGGCCCGCAGTGGCACGACATCTTCGTGCGCGAGTCGCTCGCTTTCACGCCCGCATCCCCCGCGCCCCGCATCCTCGACTGCGGCGCCAACATCGGCCTGGCCTCGATCTGGCTGAAGCGGCGGTTCCCCGAGGCTCGCATCACCGCGTTCGAGGCGGACCCCGCCCTGGCCGCGGTGCTCCGCGAGAACCTCGCGGCCAACCGCTGCGCCGACGTCGAGGTCGTCGAGGCGGCGGTATGGCGCGCCGCAGGCCGCGTGTCGTTCCGGTGCGAGGGGTCCGACTCGGGCGCGATCGCCGACGTGGCCGCAGACACGCCCGGGCGTGACGCCGAGCTGGCCGCGGTCCGGCTCCGCGACTGGCTCGCCGAGCCGGTGGACCTCGTGAAGCTCGACATCGAGGGCGCGGAGCTGGACGTGCTCGAGGACTGCGCGGATCGCCTGGAGGCGATCCGGGCGCTCCAGATGGAAGTGCACGACTTCTCGCCGGCGCGGCGGCTCCTGCCCCGGTGCCTGGGGCTGCTCGATCGCGCAGGGTTCCGCTATGCGCTCGACGACTTCGCCGTCGCGTCCTGGCGCGACGGCGCCCGCGTCGAGGGGCCCTTCCGCCATGCCGTGCCGTCGTGGATCGTGCTCGTGAGGGCGTGGCGCCCCGCATGACCGGCGCCGTCCCGCCGCCCAACATCGTCTACGTGCTGCCCGACAAGATGGGCGGCATGATGAACATCGTGCGGTCGCTCATCGCCCATCGCGATCGGGCCGGGATGCCGCAGCACGTCGTGCTGACCCACAACCGCGTCGATGCGCGCGACACGCGGTTCGCCGCCCCGCTCGGCGCCGACACGCAGGTGACGGTCGAGTACGCCCTGCCCGTGGAGAACCTCCACGCCGTGCTCCGCCGCCTGCGCCGCGCGCTGCCGCCGGGCGGCGGCGTGCTCGTGAGCAACGACCTGCTCGAGCTGGCGCTCCTGCACGTGCACGACCCCGGGCGCATGGTCGTGCAGATCCTGCACGGCGACCACGACTACTACTACGATCTGGCCGAGCGCCATCAGGCCGTCATCGACGTGTTCGTCGCCTACGGCCGGACCATGTTCGAGACGCTCCGCCGCCGGATGCCCGATCGCCGCGACGACATCCTGCACCTCCCGTACGGCATCCCGCTGCCGGCCCGCGCGCGCGCCGCCGCGCCGGGTCCGCTGCGCCTGCTGTTCTCGGGCCGGCTCGAGCACGGGCAGAAGGGGGTGCTCGACCTGCCGCGCATCGACGCGGCCCTCGCGGCGCGCGCGGTGCCACGCGCCTGGACCATCATCGGTGACGGCCCCGACGCCGAGCGGCTGCGCGAGGCGTGGCCGGCGGCAACGCCGGCCGAGTGGCTGGGCGCGCGCGGCCACGACGAGGTGCTCGCGCGGCTGCCCGACTTCGACGTCTTCGTGTTGCCGACGCGCGCGGAGGGCTTTCCGGTGGCGCTCGTCGAGGCGATGGCCGCCGGGCTCGTGCCGGTCGTCAGCGACATCACGGGCGGTGTGCCCGAGGTGGTGGACGAGACAACCGGGTACCGGCCCGCGGTCGGGGACGTGGCGGGATTTGCCGACGCCATTGCCGCGCTGGCCGCGGATCGGGCGCGGCTGGACGCGATGAGCCGGGCCGCCCGCGCCGCGGTCGCGCGGCGGTTCGACGCGCGCGCCCGCGCGGCGGACTACGAGGCGCTCTTTCGGCAGTGGCGCGAGCGCCGGCGGCCGCGGCCCTCGACGGTGCCGCTCCCGTACGGCAGCCGCCTCGACCAGCCGTGGATACCGAATGCCGTCGTCCGCGCGATCCGAACGGCCTCGCGCCGGCGGCTGGGGAAACCCGTATGAAGGTGATGATTCTCTGCGGCGGCCGCGGCACGCGCCTCGCCGGCGTCAACGGCGATCTCCCGAAGCCCATGGTGCCGATCGGCGGCCGGCCCATCCTGTGGCACATCATGCGCGGCTTCGCGCACTGGGGATTCCGGGAGTTCATCCTGTGCCTCGGCTATCGCTCCGAGGTGATCAAGCAGTACTTCCTGGACCTGCCCGCGATGATCCACGACGTGACCGTCGAGCCGGGACGTGGCCGCCGCGTGAGCGCGGCCGGCGCGCTCGAGGAGGACGGCTGGCGGATCACGCTGGCCGAGACCGGGCTCGACAGCATGACCGGCTGTCGCGTCCGCCGCGGCGCCGCGCACCTCGACCCGGCCGACGATCTCTTCGCCGTCACCTACGGCGACGGCGTGTGCGACGTCGACTTCCGCCAGGTCGTGCACCATCATCGCCGCCATGGGCGCCTGGCCACGGTGACCGCGGTGCACCCGCCGGGCCGCTTCGGGGAGCTCGAGTTCGGGGCCGACGGCCGCGTCGCGCAGTTCAACGAGAAGCCGCAGGCGTCAGCCGGCTGGATCAGCGGCGGGTTCTTCGTCTTCTCGCGCGCCGTGCTCGACCGGCTGCCCGACGATCCGTCGGTCATGCTCGAGGAGGAGCCGCTGCAGGCACTCGCGCGCGACGGCCAGCTCGTTGCGTATCCCCACGAGCGCTTCTGGTACTGCGTAGACACGCCGCGCGACTACCAGGTGCTGACGCGCCTGTGGGACGGCGGCCAGGCGCCGTGGGCCGTCTGGGAGCGCCGGTGAACGCCCCCTGGCGCGCGGCGCTGGCGGGTCGTCGCGTGCTCCTCACCGGGCACACCGGCTTCAAGGGCGGATGGCTCGCGCTCTGGCTGCGCGAGCTGGGCGCGGAGGTCACCGGCGTGAGCCTGCCGGCCGCCGACGGCCCCACGCTCTTCGCCGACGCCCGGGTGGGCGACGGGCTGCGGCACATCGAGTGCGACATCCGCGATCTCGAGGCGTTCGAGCGGGCGTGGCGCGCCGCGCGACCCGAGGTGGTGTTCCACCTCGCCGCGCAGGCGCTCGTGCGCGAGAGCTACCTCGATCCGCTCCGCACCGTGTCGACCAACACCCTGGGGACGACGCACGTGCTCGAGCTGGCCCGTCGATCCGACGACCCGCTGGCGCTCGTGCTGGTCACGAGCGACAAGTGCTACGAGAACCGCGAGTGGGAGCGGGGCTACGCCGAGGACGACACGCTGGGGGGACGCGACGTGTACAGCGGCTCCAAGGCGGCCGCCGAAGTCATCATCAGCAGCTACCGCCGCAGCTTCTTCGGTCCGTCCGTTGCCGCGGCGAGCGCCCGCGCGGGCAACGTGATCGGCGGGGGCGACTGGGCGGCGGACCGCATCGTGCCGGATGCCATCGCCGCGCTCCAGGCGGCCCGTCCCATCGCCGTGCGCAACCCGTCGGCCGTGCGGCCGTGGCAGCATGTCCTCGAGCCCCTCTCCGGCTACCTGCTGCTCGCCACGCGCCTGCTCGACCCCGACGCCGCCGTCCGGGCGGCCGCGGCCGACGCCTGGAACTTCGGCCCGACCCTCGAGAACACGCGCACGGTCGGCCAGCTCGCCGACGCCCTCGTGCGCGGTTGGGGTGAGGGGAGCTGGGTCGATCGGTCCGAGCCCGGCGCTCCGCACGAGGCGGGGCTGCTCAGGCTCGAGATCGCGAAGGCCGGCGCCGCCCTCGGCTGGACGCCGCGCTGGGACTTCGAGCGCGCGGTGGCGGAGACGGTGCGGTGGTATCGCGCGCGGGCGCGCGGCGACGACGCGCGCGCCGTCTGCCTCGCGCAGATCGCCGCCTACGAGGCGAGCCAATGAGCCTCGCGCTCCCGAGCGGCGTCTCGATGCGCCCGCTCCGCCGCATCGTCGACGCGCGCGGCGTGGTGATGCGGATGCTCCGTGCCGACGACGCCGAGTTCCAGGCGTTTGGCGAGATCTACTTCAGCGGCGTCCAGCACGGCGCCGTGAAGGGCTGGCGGCGCCACCGGTACTCGACGTCGAACCTCGCCGTGCCCGTCGGGGAGATTCGCCTGGTGCTGGTCGACCTGCGGGAGGAGAGCCCCACCAGAGGCCTCGTCGCGGACCTGGCCCTCGGCGAGTCGAACTACTGCCTCGTCACGGTCCCGCCGGGCTTGTGGACGGCGTGGGAGGGCCGGGCGGCGGGGCTCTCGCTCGTGGCCAACTGCGCCTCGCTGCCGCACGACCCTGCCGAGGTGGACGCGGCGGATCTCGACGATCCGCGGATCCCGTCGCCGTGGAGACGCGCGTGATCGACGCCTATCGCGAGCGATCGGTCCTGGTGACCGGCGCCACGGGCTTCATCGGCAGCCACCTGGCCGCGGCGCTGGCACGCGCCGGCGCCCGGGTCACGGCCACGCGGACGTCCGCCGCGCGCCGTCCGCGGATCGAGATTCCGCCGGCGGTGGCGTGGGTCGACCTGGACGTGCGCGATCGGGGCGCCACGCGCGACGTGGTGTCGTGCGCCCGGCCGGATGTCGTGTTTCACCTCGCGTCCTATGGCACCCTCACCGCCGACCAGGACGCGGCCCGGATGGTCGACGTCAACGTCGCCGGCGCCTTCAACGTGTGGCAGGCCGCCGGGGGACGCCAGGTTCGGTTCGTGATGACCGGGACCTGCGCGGAGTACGGGCCGGTGGCCGGCCCGGCGACCGAAGATACGCCCTGCCGTCCGCAGTCGGCCTATCCTGCGTCGAAGCTGGCCGCCGCGAGTCTCATCGCGGGGCTCGCACGTGAGACGGGGCGACCCGCGGTGATCCTGCGTGTGTACGGCGCCTTTGGCCCGGGCGACGACGATCGGCGCGTGATTCCGAGCGTCATCGCCGCGCTCCAGGCCGGGCGGACCATCGAGCTGACCGAGGGCCGCCAGCGCCGCGACTTCTGCTACGTCGACGATCACGTCTCGGCGCTGCTGGCCGCGGGCGCGGCGACGACGCTGGCGCCGGGCGCCATCTTCAACATCGGCGGCGGACATCCCACGACCCTGCGTGAGGCGCTCGAGCGCGTCGCAGCCGTGGTCGGCGGATCCGGACGTCTGGTCTTCGGCGCGCGGCCCATGCGCCCGGGCGAAGCTGAGGAGATGACGGCCGACATCACGGCGGCGCGGCGGGCGCTCGGCTACGAGCCGGGCGTGCCGTTCGAGGAGGGCGTCCGACGGACGGCGGCCTGGATGCGCGCGCGCGGCAGGATGGAGACGGCATGAGCGCGCCCGCGGTCAGCGTGCTGATGACGGCGTACAACCGCGAGCGGTATATCGCCGCGGCCATCGAGAGCGTGCTCGCCCAGCGCTTCACCGACTTCGAGCTGCTCATCACCGACAACCAGTCGACGGATCGAACGCTCGCGATCGCGCGCGAGTACGAGCGGCGCGACCCGCGCGTGCGGGTGGTCCTCAACGAGCGGAACCTCGGGCAGTTCGGCAACCGGAACCGCGCGGCCAGCCTGGCGCGGGGACGATTGCTGAAGTACCACGACTCCGACGACCTGATGTACCCGCACTGCCTCGAGATCATGGTGCCGCTGCTCGAGGCCGAGCCGCGCGCCGGGTTCGCGATGTCGACCGCCTGGGCGTGGGCCGGCGGTCCGACGCCCATGCTGCTGACGCCGGAGCAGTGCTACCAGCGCGAGTTCCTGGGCTACGGCCTGTTCATGTGCGGCCCGGCGTGCGGGCTGTTCCGCGCCGACGTCTTCCGCGCGCTTGGCGGGTTCCCCGACGAGGGCGTTCACTCGGACAACCTGTTCTGGCTCCGCGCCTGCGCGCGCCACTCGGTGCTGCTGCTGCCGGCGGACCTCTTCTGGTACCGGACGCATCCCGACCAGGAGTTCATGAGCCCGCGCGCCGCGCGGGAGTACGCCCGGTATCCGGGAGCCGTCTGGGCCATGCTCCACAGCGCCGACTGTCCGCTGCGCGGCAGCGACCTGCAGACGGCGCGCCGGAACCAGGCCTGGATCGTCGCCAAGCACGTCTGGCGCGATCTGCGTGCGGGCCGCGTCGGGCTCGCGTGGTTCCGGTTGGGCGCCAGCGGGCTCTCGCTCGCCGACTGGGTGCGCTACTTGAGGCGCCCGCGGCGATCGGGCCTCGCGGGCACGCCGCTCGAGGCTGGCGGCGAGTTCGTGGTGCCCGACTGGGTGCGACTGCCCGGGCCCGGCGGCGGGGCTTGACGTGCGCATCGTCCAGGCCGTCGGCTGGTATCTGCCCGATTCCCTTGGCGGGACCGAGCTCTATGTTGCCGCGCTCGCCGCGCGGCTGCGCGAGCTGGGGCACGAGGTCGTCATCGCCGCGCCCGACGCGGCGCACCTGGGCGAGCGGCAGTACCGGCACGACGGCTTCGACGTCTACCGGTACGCCATTCCCGCCGAGGCGACGCGGGCCGAGGCGCGCGGCACGGCGCTCGTGCGCGGCGCCGAGCGATTCCACGCCTGGCTGGCCGCCACGCGGCCGGATGTCGTGCACTTCCACACGTTCGTCACGGGCCTTGGCGTGCGCGAGGTGGAAGCCGCCCGCGCGGTCGCGCGCCGCGTGCTCGCCACGACGCACGCCTCCAGCCTCGGGTTCGTGTGCGAGCGGGGCACGCTGCTGCGCTTCGGGCGCGCGCTCTGCGACGGGGTTGCCGAACCTGTGAAGTGCGGCGCCTGCGCGCTCGAGCACCGCGGGATACCCAGGCTCGCGGCCGAGGGGCTTGCGCGCGTGCCCGCCGCCGTGTCGCGCCGCGCCGCCGCGCTCCCCGGGCGCGCGGCGACCGCGGTCGGCATGCGGGCGCTCATCGAGGGCAATCGCGAGCTGCAGCGCAGGCTGTTCGCCGCGCTCGACGCCTTCGTCGTGCTGACCGCGTGGGCCCGCGGCGTGCTGATCGCCAACGGCGCGCCGGCGGCGAAGGTCATCGTCAATCGTCTGGGGGTGCTGCACCGGCCCGGCGGCTGGCCCCGGCCGGAGCGGGCGCCCGGGGCCGGCCGCGACCGTCCCGTCGAGGTCGGCCTCGTCGCGCGCGCCGAGGCCATCAAGGGCATCGAGGACGCGGTCCGCGCCGTCGCGTCGCTGCCGCTCGACACGCGCCTGCGGCTCACGGTTGTCGCCGCCGCCCGCGGCCCGACCGAGCGGCGCCTCGTCGAGGGGTGTCGCGCGCTGGCGGCGGGCGACGACCGCATCTCGTTCCACGACGCCGTGACGCCGTCGGCGATGCCCGCAGTGCTCGGGGGGTTCGACCTGCTCCTGTGCCCGTCGCGCGCCGTCGAAGGCGGTCCCACCGTGGCGCTCGAGGCGCACGCGGTGGGGACGCCGGTTGTGGCCTCCGACCTGCCCGCGATGAACGAGTTCATCGAGCCGGGCGTGAACGGCGATCTCCATCCGCCGGGCGAGGTGCCGGCGCTCGCCCGTGTCCTGGCGCGCGTGGCCGCCGACCCGTCCGCGCTCGACCGGTGGCGCGCCGCCCTCGCGCCGCCCCGCACGAGCCACGACGTCGCCGACGACTACCTGGCCATCTATGCGCCTCCAACCTGATCGCGCGGCGGCGACGATGTACGCGGGCCGCGAGGCGGTGCATGCCTGCCTCGCGACGGCGTGGCGCGACGCCCTGGCGCGCGCGCACGCGCCGCACGTGTTTCACCTGCCCGCCGTCCAGATGGCCTGGCTGGACACGATCGGGCGTCTGCGCGAGGTCGAGCCTCTCGTCGTGCGGGTCGCCCACGGCGGCGTCGAAGCCTGGTTCTCCGTCGCCATCCACACGTATCGCGGACGTCTCGTCTCGCGGCGCGTCTGCGAGGCGGTCGGCCAGGACTACTTCGGGTACGACGAGCCGCTCGTGGTGGGCGACCCCGCAACCGCCGACTGGGACGCCGTCTGGAGCGCGCTGCGCGCGGCGCTCGCGGGCACGGCCGACTCCGGCCTGTTTCGATCGGTCGACCCGCGCCTCGCCGGCACGCGGTTCTCCGAGCCGGCCGGCGACGAGAGCCCGGTCCTGCGCCTCGAGGGTGAGTCGTTCGACCGCCTGCTCGCGCGATGTTCGGCCAACCACCGCGGCGACATCCGCCGCCGCGTCCGGCGGCTCGAGCAGCGCGGCGATCTCGCGCTGCACATCTTTGGGCCCGCGGAGGCGCCCGCCGCCGTCGCCGAGCTGGCCGGGCCCTTCTGGGCCGCGTTCACCGATCCAGGCGGCTCCCACGCCGGCCAGGAACGGCCCGGCCTCCGCGACTTCGTGACGCGACTGGTCCAGGATGGAGTGCCTGCCGGCCACACGCACGTCTCGGCGCTGCGGCTCGACGGACGGGCCATCGCCTGGCACGTCGGCCTGCAGTCGGAGCGCCGCCTGTACTGGTGGCTGCCAGCACACGCCGAGGCCTGGGCGGAGTACTCTCCGGGGAAGGTCCTGCTGGCGCGGCTCATCGAGCGGCTGATGGGCGACGGGTGGGCGGAGCTGCACTTCCAGACGGGCAGCCAGCGCTACAAGCTGGCCTGGCAGCCAACGCTGCCGCCTCGTCGGGCCGTTCGCTGGTACGCGCGGACGGCGCGCGCCGGCCTGCTGGCGGCGTACGACCGCCTGTCGGGGCTCCATGCGCGCTGACCGGCCGGCGGGCGACGTCACGCGGACGAACCTCGCCAACTACGACTCGTCGTGGAGCGAGGCGCAGTACGGCGAGCGCATGACGGGCCTCTTTCCGGCCGAGGCCGCGCTCATCGCCGAGTTCTTCCCGCCCCCGCCCGCCCGCGTGCTCGACCTGGGGTGCGGCGGCGGCCGGACGACCGCGGAGCTGCACGATCGCGGCTACCAGCTCGTCGGGATCGATTTGTCCGAGCGGCTGCTCGCGGTTGCCCGCGCGCGCCATCCGGCGCTCGACGTGCGGCGGATGGACGCCACGGACCTGTCGTTCGAGAGCGGCGCCTTCGATGCCGCCATCTTCAGCTACAACGGCATCGACTGCCTGTTCCCCGTGGCGGCGCGGGAGCGGTGCCTCGGCGAGGTCTATCGCGTCCTCAGGCCCGGCGGCATCTTCCTGGTCAGCTCGCACAACGCGCCCGGCGCGCTTCTGAGCGGCGGATACTTCTACCTGCGGGGCCACCTCAACGCGCTGCGCTGGCTCTGGCAGCAGCGCGGGAACCCGCACTGGCGCGACTGGTACTGGCGCTACGACGATCCGGGCGGTCCGCAGTATCTCTACAGCGCCCCGCCCGATCGCACGGTCGCGCAGGCCGCGCGGGCCGGCTTCGAGGTCCTCGACGTGCGGGGCGCGACCGGCCAGCGCGACCGGGCGCGCATCGCGCGCCACGAGCAGCACGTCCACTTCGCCCTCCGTCGGCCGTGAGCCTGTACTCCACGCTGGCGTCGCTGCCGCCCGTGCGTGCCTTCTTCGAATGGCGCCTGGCCGCACGGCGGCTGCCCGGCGTCGCCGTGCTCGGGTACCACGGCGTGCGCCGGGACGACACGCCGCGCGGGCGCATGGCGTTCGAAGGGTTGCACGTGCCGCGGGCGCTCTTCGAGGCGCACTGCCGCGTCCTGTCGGAGGTCTGCCATCCGATCTCGCTCGAGACCTGGCGCCGCGCTGCGGCGGGGGAGGGCGATCTGCCCGCGCGCCCGGTACTGGTCACCTTCGACGACGGCTACCGAAGCGTGGTGACCGAGGCGCTGCCGGTGCTCGAGCGCTTCAGGGTGCCCGCCGTCGTACACGTGTGCACGGCGCCGGTCGAAACGCGCCGCCGGTTCTGGTACGACGCGATGGCGCTCAGCCTCGGCGAGTCGGCCGTCACGGCCATCAAGCGGCGGCCCCATCACGAGTGGCTCCAGGCCATTGCCGCGATCGATCGGGCCGTCGCGGAGGACGACCCGCACTGCCCGATGTCGATCGACGACGTCGCGCGCCTCGGCGCGCACGAGCTGATCGAGATTGGCGGGCATTCGGCGACCCACCCGATTCTCGCTCGGGCGGATCGCGCCGTGCAGCAGCGGGAGATCTGGGACTGCGTATCGGCGCTCGGCCAGTGGACCGGACGACCCGTCCGCGCCTTTGCCTACCCTAACGGCCGACCGCTGCAGGACTTCACGCTCGAAACGGTGGCGCTGGTGGCGGCGGCCGGCATCGATCGCGCCTTCACGACCGCGCCGGGCTTCGCGGGCCCCGATGCGGATCCGATGGCGCTGCCGCGCTTCGTGATGACCGATGGCGTGACGCCCGCGCATCTGGCCAGCCGGCTCGGGAGCACCTGGTGGTGATCGCCCGGAGCAGGCGCCGGATCACCGTCGTCACCGCCGGCCACCTGAGCACGTGCCCGAGGATGCTGCGGGCTGCCGATACGCTGGCACGCGCCGGGTTCGACGTGCGGGTCGTCAGCGCGCGCTTCGCGGGCTGGGCGGACGAGACCGACGCCGCCGTGGCGGCGGCGAGACCATGGCGCTGGACGGCCGTGAACTACCGCCGCGAGCTGGCCCCGATGACCGCCGCCGTGACGGGGCTGCGGCTGCGCGTCGCTTCGCGCGCCGCGCGTGCGATCGGGCCGGCCCGGGCGCCGTGGTGGGCCGTGACCCGCGCGTACTCCCGCGCGCATGCCGAGCTGGCCGCCGCGGCCGCCGCCGAGCCGTGCGATCTCGTGTACGGCGGCACCACGGGCGGCCTGGCGCCCGTCGCCGAGGCCGCGCGCCGCCTTCGCGTCCCGTATGCCCTGGATCTGGAGGACTACCACCCCGAGGAGTCCGAAGCCGCGGGCGCCGCGCTGCAGCACGGCCTGGCCCGCCGCGTGCTGGCCCGCGTGCTGCCGGGCGCGGCGTTCGTGACGACGGCGTCCGACCTGATGGCCGATGCCTACGAGGCCGAGGCGGCCCGGCGACCGACGGTGCTGAACAACGTGTTCGACCTGCCCGCCGCGCCGCCGCCGCCGCCGCGCCGGCGGGGCCCGCTGCGGCTGTACTGGTTCAGCCAGACGATCGGATCGCACCGGGGACTGGAGGACGTCGTGCGCGCGGCGGCCGCCGCCGACCGCGAGATGGTCATCACCCTGCGCGGGGCCCTCGCGTCGGACTTCGGCGCGTGGCTGCGGGCGACGGCCCTGCCCCCGGCGGTCCGCGTCGCCATCGAGCCGCCCGCGCCGCCCGAGGCGATGGTGCGGCTCGCCGCCGAGCATGACGTCGGCCTCTGCACCGAGAACGGCGCCGTGCTGAATCGTCGCGTGTGCCTCTGCAACAAGATCTTCCAGTACCTGCTGGCCGGCCGGCCCGTGCTCCTGAGCGACACGCCCGCTCAGGCCCGCCTGGCCGGCGCCCTGGGCCCCGCGGCCATCCTGTATCCGATCGGCGACGTCGCCGCGCTCGCCGCGCGGCTGCGGGCGCTTGCCGACGATGGCGTCGACCTCGACGCGCGCGGACGCGCGGCCTGGACCGCCGCGGCGGAGCGGTGGCACTGGGGGCATCCCGCCGAGGGCCCGACGCTGGTGCGGCTCGTGGAGAGGGCCCTCGCATGAGGATCCTGCTCGTGATGGACCCGTTCATCCGCGTGCCGCCGGAACACTACGGCGGCATCGAGCGGGTGGTGGCGGACCTCGCCAACCTGCTGCATGCGCGGGGACATGACGTGACGTTGTGGGCGTCGCCCGGGTCCGCCTGTCGCGGCCGCGTCGAGCCCTTTGGCGCGGTCGGCGAGTGGACGCGGTGGAGCAACGTCCGCAACACGCTGCGGTTGGCGGGCCGCTTCGCGCGCCGGCCGCGCCGCTTCGACGTGGTGCACAACTTCGGCCGGCTGGCGTACCTGCTGCCCGTCGCGCGGCGACGGGTGGCCAAGGTGCAGACCTACATGCGCACCGTGAACCCGGCCAACATCGCGCTCTTCGAGCGGCTCGGCGCGCGGGCGCTGGCGTTCACGGCCGTGAGCGACGCCATCCGCCGCACGGGCGCGCCCGGCGGCGGATCCTGGCGGGTCATCTACAACTGCGCGCGCCCCGCCCTGTACACGCTCTCGACCGACGTCGATGCCGCGGCCGCGCCGCTCCTGTTCCTGGGGCGGCTCGAGCGCTGCAAGGGCGCGCACACGGCCGTCGACGTCGCCGTCCGCGCGGGTCGCCGTCTCATCGTCGCGGGCAACGTCTCCGAGCTGGCAGACGAGCGGGCGTACTTCGAGCGCGAGCTCGAGCCCAGACTCCGTCACCCGCTCGTGACCTACGTCGGGCCGGTCAACGACACGCAGAAGGTGGCGCTGCTCCGCACGAGCGCCGCGCTGCTGACGCCCATCGAGTGGGAGGAGCCCTTCCCGGTGGTCCTGCCCGAGGCGCTCCTCTGCGGGACCCCCGTCATCACGCTGCGGCGCGGGGGCAACCCGGAGGGCATCACCGACGGCGTGACGGGGTTCGTGTGCGACACGGCCGACGAGATGGTCGACGCCCTCGCGCGTCTGCCGGCCATCGATCGCGCGGCGTGCCGGCGCGAGGCCGAGCGCCGCTTCTCGGACGAGGTGATCGGCGACGAGTACGAAGCACTCTACCGATCGCTCGTCGAGGCGGCGGCCCGCTGATCACCCGTGAGACGGCTTCTCCTCATCAGCCCGCATTTCCCGCCCGATGGGTCGGCGGGCACGCACCGCGCCCGGGTGCTGGCCCCCGCGCTCGCGGAGGTCGGCTGGACGCCGCTCGTGCTCACGGTGGATGCCAGGGACTACGAGACGGATCTCGACGACGAGCTCGCGCAGATGGTGCCGGCGACCGTGGAGGTGGAGCGCTGCCGCGCGCTACCCGCGGCGTGGACGCGGGCGATCGGCATCGGCGATCTCGGCCTGCGGGCGCTCCCCGGACTGTGGCGCGCGGCGCGGCGCCGGCTGGCGCGCGAGCGGTTCGACGCGGTGTACATCACCACGTATCCCGTGTATCCCGCGTTGCTCGGACCATGGATCAAACGCCGGTTCGGCATGCCCTTCGTGCTCGACGTGCAGGATCCCTGGACGGGCGCGTGGGGCCTCACCGTGGGCGGCGGGCCCGGAGGGGAGCCGGACGTGCGGAGCCGCCTCAGCCGGCGCGCGGCCCTGGCCCTCGAGCGTCGCGTGCTGCCGTGGGCCGACGCGCTCACCGGTGTGTCGGCGGCGCTCCTCGACGAGCTGCGCGCGCGCTATCCGGTACTGCAGACGCGGCCCGCGGCGGCCGTGCCCATCGGCCTCGATCTCGCGGACGTCCACTGGGCCGCGGCCCGTCCGCGCGCGCTGCCGTGGCTGCCGGCCTCGCCGGGAACCTTCACCCTGTGCGCGGTGGGCACCGTGGTGCCGCTGGCGCTCGACGTGCTGCGGACGGTGCTCACCGGCGCGGCCCGGCTGCGGGCCTCACACCCTGCGCTGGCCGCGCTCCTGCGCCTGATCTTCGTGGGCACGAGCAACCAGGCCCGGGCCGACGCGGCGGCGCGCGTCCGGCCGCTGGCTGACAGCTTGGGCGTGGCCGATCTCGTGCACGAGCATCCGCCGCGGGTGCCGTTTGCCGACGCGCTTCGGACGCTGCTGTCCGCGTCGGCGGTGCTCGTGCTGGGGAGCAGCGAGGCGCGCTACACGGCCAGCAAGATGGCGCCGGCCGTCGCCAGCGGCCGCCCCCTCCTCGTCGTCGCGCATCCCGAGAGCGAGATGCACCGTCGCGCCGTGACGCTGGACGGCGCCTCGGTTCGCGCCGTCGCCTGCCCGTCGGCGACCGCGGCCGACGACGTGTCGGCCGTGCTCGCGGACTGGATTCGGCAGCGGCCGGCGGCCCGGCCGGTCGGCGCCGCCGCGCTCGACGGCCTCGCCGCGCCGGACCTGGCCCGCCGCGTGGCCGCCGTGCTCGACGCCGTCGTTCCCGCATGCCGATGACCTCACGGCCGACCCGCGTGGCGTTCGTGCTCACCCACCCGGTGCAGTACATGTCGCCCTGGTTCGCGCACATTCACGCCGGATGCCCGTCACTCGACCTGACGGTGCTGTATGCCACGCGTCCGTCGGCCCGCGCGCAGGCAGAGGGCTTCGGCGGCGCGTTCGAATGGGACGGCGACCTGCTCGCCGGCTATCGGAGCCGCCTCGTCGGCGCCACCGACTACACGGGGGGGGTCGCCGCAGATCACGCCTGGGCCCTCGACGCGCCGGACGTGGAGCGTGTACTGGGAGACCTCGCGCCCGACGCGGTGGTGGTGCCGGGCTGGCATGCCGCGGTGTACCGGCGCGCGATTCGCGGGTGCCGTCGCCTCGGGATCCCCGTCATCTACCGCGGCGACTCGCACCTCGCCAGCGGGCCGGGCGGCTGGCGGCGGCCGCTCTGGCGGCTGCATACCGCCGCGCGCCTGCATCGCTACGATGCGTGGCTGGCCGTGGGGCAGCGCAGCCGCGAGTACCTGGCGTCGTTCCGCGTCGCCGAGCCGCTCGTGTTCGATTCGCCCCACGCCGTGGACAACGAGCGGTTCGCGCGGGACGCCGATGCCGTCCGACAGTCGGGCGACGCGCGCGCCGCCGAGCGGCGCAGGCTGGGCCTGGATCCCGATCGGTTCACCGCGCTCTACGCAGGCAAGCTGACCCGCCGCAAGCGTCCCCTGGATGCCATCGAGATGCTGACGCGCCTGCCCGACGCGCAGCTGCTGGTGGTCGGGTCCGGCGACCTGGAAGACGAGTGCCGGCGCCGGGCCGAGCGGCTCGGCGTCCGCGCGGTGTTTGCCGGGTTCCAGAACCAGAGCGCGATGGGGCGGCTCTACGCCGCGGCGGATTGCCTCGTGCTCCCCAGCGAGTCGGAGACGTGGGGGCTCGTCGTCAACGAGGCGCTCGCAGCCGGCCTGCCCTGCGTCGTGTCGGACGCGGTCGGCGCCGCGCCGGACCTCATCGCCGCCGGGACAACGGGCGACGTCGTGCGCCTCGGCGACGTCGACGCGCTGGCCGCGGCCGTTGCGGGCCTGCGGCGGCGGGCCGAAGGGGGTCACGCGTTCGTGGACGCGTGCCGCGCCAGGGTGGCGCGTCACTCGTTCGCGCGCGCGACCGACGGGCTGGCCGAGGCGCTGGCGCGTCTGTCGGCTCGTCGTGCCGCGGCCGAACGGCAGCGGGGCCGGGCCCCGCGCGTCGTCGCCTGCTGCGGCGCCATGGTCGTGCGCGGCGGCCTCGAGCGCATGACGTTCGAGGTGCTCGGCGAGCTGGCGGCCCACGGCGCGGCCGTGCACGTGATCGTCAACGGCTGGGAGAGCAGCGCCATCGTCGACCTGGCCGAGCGGATTGGGGCGCCGTGGTCGACCGGCCGGTACTGGACGACGCTCAGCCTGCGACGCCTGACGCCGGTGACGGTGGCGCGGATGGCATGGGACGTGTGCGTGACGAGCGCGGGCCTGCTCCGCGACGCGCGGGCGTTCGGCGCGACGCACGTGCTGGTGCCCGACTACGTGACCGTCCTGCGCAACTGGCCCGCGTTGGCGCTCCTGCGCGCACGCGGTGTGCGGATCGTGCTCCGCGTCGGCAACGCGCCCGACGAGGGCCGCGCCGCGCGGCGGCTGTGGCGGTGGGGCATCGCGCCCGTGGTGGACGCGTACGCGCCGATCTCGCAGTTTGTCGCCGCCGAGCTGGCCCGGCACGGCATTCACGGCGCGGCGGTGACGGTCATCTACAACACGCCCGCCACGGGCCGATCCGCGCCGCCGACCGACGTGCCGCGCGATCCAGGCCGCGTCATCTACGTGGGCCAGGTCATCCCGCTCAAGGGGCTCGACGTCCTCATCGACGCCGTGGGCCTGCTCGTTGCCCGCGGTCTCGACGTGCGGCTGGACGTCGTGGGCGAGGTGGACGGATGGGAGTCGCCCAGCTATGCCGGCTATCGCGCATGCGTCCGCGAGCGCGCCGCGCGACTCGAGCCCGGGCGCGTCCGCTTTCTCGGGCATCGCGAGGACGTGCCGGCCCTGCTGGCCGCGGCCGCCGTTCACGCCTGCCCGTCGCTGCCGGACCTGCGCGAGGCGTTGGGCACCGTCGTCCTCGAGGCCAAGGCCGCGGGCCTTCCGTCCGTCGTAATCCGCTCAGGCGGCCTGCCGGAGATGATCGAGCACGGCGTCGACGGCTGGATTGCCGAGCCGACCGTCGAGTCCCTTGCCGAGGGGCTTGCCCGCTTTCTCGAGGATGCGGATGCGCGGGCCGCGGCCGGCCGCGCCGCCGAGGCATCGCTCGAACAGTTCAGCCGTGAACGGTTCCGGCGCGCGTGGCTGGACGCGTTCGGGATGCGCGGGTCGTGACCGGGCTCTTCGGGTACGTGCCCGTGCGCGACGCCGACGCGCGCGCGATTGCGGAAGGGATGGCGTGCGCCCTCCGCGCGTCGCCCGACGAGCGTTGGGCGATCCACACCGAGCCCGGGCTCGCCATCGGCGTGCTGGACGGCATCGCGCCCGAGCGTGTGCGCGAGTGGGCGGCGCCGGTCGAGACGCCGGACGGCGCGTTCGCCCTGTGGTGCGCGGGCGAGGTGTTCGACGCGCCGTACGGGCCGCGGCCGCCGCATGAGACGGCGACGCCCGAGGCGCGGCGCCGGCTGCTCGCCTGGCTCGTCGAGAAGGGGCTCTCCGCGGTGCGCGCCGTCGACGGCGAGTACCACATCGCGCTCTGGCACCGGCCCAGCCGCCGCCTGACCCTGCTCGGCGATCGCTTCGGCGGGCTGCCGTGGTACACGGGCCGGAGCGCGGAGGGGGCGGCGTTTGCGCCGGGGGTGCGCGGCGTGCTGATGGCGCCCGACATCGATGCCGGGCCCGACGTCGACGCCCTGCGCGAGGCGCTCACCTTCGGCGGGTTCCGGCTCGGCACGCGGACCAACGTGCGGGGGGTGTCCATGCTCCCCGGTGCCGCCGCGGTGGAGGTGTCCGCGTCGGCGACCCGCGTGCAGCGGTACTGGACGTGGAACGAGGTGCACGAGCGGCCGGTTTCCGACGTCGACGCGGCGCTCGACGAGGCGGGCGCGCTCTTCGAGGCGGCGGTGCGCCGGCGGCTCTCCGGTGCCGCACGACCGGGCCAGACGCTCAGCGGGGGGCTCGACAGCCGCGCCATCCTGGCCGAAGCCACGCGCCAGGGCGCGCCGTGGACCGCGATGACCTACGGCGTCCGCGGATGCGAAGACGCGCGCTATGCGGCGCGGGCCGCCAGGGCCTGCGGCGCCCGCTGGCAGTTCCAGCCCCTGTACGCCGACGACTGGTTCGCCCGCCGCGCGTCGTTCGTGCAGGCCACCGACGGGCTCATCCAGCTCCAGGACCTGATGCACCTGGAGACGCTCGACTGGCAGCGCGCGGAGCTGGACGTGCACCTCTCCGGCTACATCGGCGATGCCGTCTCGGGGCCGACCTTCAACGCGGTCGCCAGCCGCGAGGACGCGATGCTGGCGCTCCCGTACTACGAGACGCCGATCAGCCTCGGATGGCACAACGCGCTGGCGCGTGTCGAGGCGATGACGGCCGACGCGCGGTGGCTGGCCTCGCGCTTTCTGCTCTTCGAGCACAAGCTGCCGCAGTCCACCAATCGCTGGACGGCAGCCTGGCGGCCCTACGTCCGCGTCCGCAAGCCCTTCACCGACTACGCGGTCTTCGACTTCAGCCAGTCGCTGCCCGCGGCGCTCAGGGGCGGCGGGCGCTTCTACGAGCGGTGGCTCCGGCGGCGGTACCCGGCGGCGTTTCGGCACATTCCCAACCACAAGACGGGCGCGCCCGTCCTGGCGTCGCCAGCCGGGCTGTTCCGTGCGCGCGTCGGCCGGCAACTGTGGCGCGCAGTCGCACTGGGCGCTGCCGCGTGCGGGCTGCCGCGCCCGTGGTCGCGCCTGTATCACGACGAACCTCGGCAGTGGCGCACCGTCCGGCCACAGATGGAAGACATCATTCTCCGGCCCGGCTCGGTGGCCGTCGAGGCCTTCGGCCGGCCAGCCGTGGCGGCCGTCCTGCGGGCGTGGTTCGAGCGCGAGGAGGGCCCGACGCAGGTCGTGGGGGCCCTCTACGTCTTCGAGGCATACCACGCCGGCCTGCCCGGCCACCTCTCGGCTGCCCGGGTCGCGGCCCGGGCGGCCGTTGAGCGCGGACGAGGATCGGGGCAGAATGGAGGTCAGCCATGGGCATGATGGCGCCCGTCCTGGTCTCCATGGGCGGATTCGTCCTGTCGCGGGACCCGTTGGGCGGGCTCGCCGTGCTGGTCCTGTACGCCATCTGGCGGCTCGTCCGGCACCTGCCCGGGCCGCCGGTGGTGCTGTTTGCGCTCACGTATCAATGGGGCCAGTGCGCCATCGGGCTGTTCTACGGCCCGCTGACCGGGCGAGCGCTGCTGGCCACCACGGCCCCCGAGTACCGCTTCACCGTGCTCATCAGCCTGCTGAGCGTGCTCGGCCTGGCCATCGGCTTCCGGGTCGGCTACAACTGGGCCCGGCGCCGATGGCCCGAGCGCGCGCACGTGCCCGAGCTCTTCTCGACGCCGCTGCTCATCGCGGCGTATGTCGTCAGTCTGTTCGCGACCATCTCGCTGCAGGCCATCGCGTGGTACTACCCGCTCTTCACGCAGGCGCTCGTGGCGCTCTCGATGGTACGGCTGGGCGTCTTCTACCTCACGCTCCGTCGCCTGGTCATTCCGGACGTGCGGTTCGCGCCGGCATTCGCCCTGGTCGTCTTCGAGGTCGGGATCGGATTCACCGGCTTCTTCGCCAACTTCCGTGAGCCGCTCCTGCTGACGGCGCTCGTGGCCTTCGAGACCTTCGACCCCCGCCGGCTGTCCAACTGGGTGGGCGTCGGGGCCGTGGCGGCGGCCGCCGTCGTTGCCGGCGTGTTCTGGATGGGCGTGCGGGGGGAGTACCGACAGGACTTCGCCGAGGTCGAGCAGTTTGCGGAGTCGCGCTCGCTGCGTGTCGACCGCCTGCAGGAGCTCGCCGCGGACTGGCTCGCCCAGGATTCGACGGCGCTGCTTCTGACCGTGGACTTCCTCATCGACCGGATCTGGGCGGTGTACTACCCGGCGCTGGCCGTTGCGCGCGTACCCGCGCTCCTGCCGCACACCAACGGCGAGATCATATTCGGCGCGCTGCGGCACATCGCGACGCCGCGCGCGCTGTTTCCGGACAAGCCGCCGCTGCCCTCGGACAGCGAGATGGTACGGCGGTACTCCGGCGTCATGGTGGCGGGCGAGGAGGCGAACACGAGCATCGCGTTCGGCTACGTGGCGGAATCCTACGTCGACTTCGGCGTCCCGGTGATGTTCGTGCCGATGCTCGTGTGGGGCATGTTCCTGGGCGTCTCCTACCAGGTGCTGCGCTACATGGTGCGGCACCAGGACCTTCTCATCCCGCTGCTCGCCGTGGTGTTCTGGCTGTCGATGTTCGTCTTCGAGCGGTCGTGGGTCAAGACGCTCGGTTTGACCGGCACGCTCCTCATCTACGTCGGCGGACTGGCCTACCTGCTCGACCGCTGGCTCGTACAGCGCTTTGTCGCCCACGGCACCGAGCGCCAGACGGCGGACGACGATGCCCTGACGGGCGTGGACGCGGCCATGCCTGCCCCGCCGCTGCCTCGCTAGCACCGTGCGCCGCCCGTTGCGGGCCGACTCATCCCACATCGCGTGACCATCGTCCACGTGTCCGCCTATTTCGCGCCCGCCTGGGGCTTCGGCGGCCCGCCGCGGAGCCTGCTCGCGCTCTGCCAGGCTCAGCAGCGGGCCGGGCTGGACGTGGAAATGTTCACGACGACCGCGAACCCCGACGGCGGGCTGCGCCCCGCGCCGGAAGGCACGCTGATGGACGGCGTGCCCGTCCGGTACTTCCCGCAGAGCGCGCCGCGCGCGCTGCTCTGGTCGCGCGCGATGGCAGCGCCGCTCGCGGCCGCGCTCGAGCGGGCCGACATCGCGCACCTGCACGGCCTCTTCAACGGCAGCATCTGGCTGGCGGGCTGGCTGGCCCGGTCGCGGGTGCGTTACGTGGTGTCCCCACGCGGCATGCTCCTGCCGGCGGCGCTCCGCCACCATGGGTGGCGCAAGCGGGCGGCCTGGCGGCTGTTCGATCGCGCGCTCGTTCACGGCGCCGCGTGCTGGCACGCCACCTCCGGCGTCGAAGCCGACGAACTGCGCCGGCGCGATCCGCGCATACCGGTGATCGAAGTGCCCAATCCCGTCGATCTCGTGGATGCGACGCCCGTCGAAGTGGCCGCCGCGCGCGAGTGGGCCTCGCTGCCGGCGCAAGACCCGTTCATCCTCTTCCTCGGCCGCGTGCATCCCATCAAGCGGCTCGACCTGCTGGCGCGCGCCTTCACCTCGGTGGCGAAGGAGCTGCCGCGGGCGCGTCTGGTCATTGCGGGACCCGACGAGGGCGGGCACCGCTCCGCGGTCGAGCCGCTCTTTGCCCCCGCCGCCAGCCGCGTGCACTGGGTCGGTCCCGTCGAGGGCGCCGTGAAGCGCGGCCTGCTGGTGGGCGCCAGCGCGCTCGTGCAGTGTTCGGACTCCGAAAGCTTCGGGCTGTCGATCGCCGAGGCGCTCGCCTCCGGCACGCCGGTCGTGGTCACGCGCACCTGCCCGTGGCCGGCCATCGCCACCGAGGGATGCGGGTTCTGGGTGGAGCAGTCGCCCGACGCCGTCGCCCAGGCGCTCGTCATGCTGGTCCATCACGGACCGGCGGCGCGCACGATGGCCGAGCGCGGCCGCGAGTACGTGCGGCGGGAGCTGACGCTCGACGCGGTCGGTCGCCGCTGGGCCGCCATCTACGGAGGGCTGGCCTGACGCCGCCGCCGCGGCGGGTGCTGGTGGTCGCGACCAATCTCGCGGGCGACGATGGCCTGTCCGAGCTCGGCCGCCAGTGGGTGCGCGGGCTGGCGGCGGGCGCCGGGGCCCGTGTCGAGGCCTGTGCGCTGATGGACCGGCCGGGCGCCCCGGCGCTGGCGTCGCTGGGCGCGCCGGTCGATGTGCATCGGGGCAGCCGCGCCTGGTTTGCCGCCCGCCTGGCATGGCGGGCCCTCCGCGGTCCGGCGCCCGACGTGGTGGTCTGCCTGCACCTGCATCTGCTGCCGGCGATCGTGCCGCTCCTGTGGCGCGGCGCGCGGCTGCTGCACGTGCTCGTTGGCATCGAAGCGTGGCGGCCGCTCACCGGACACGAAGCGCGCGTGCTGCGGCGGGCGTCGGCGCTGCTCGCCATCTCGGCCCACACGGCGCGCGAGTTCGCGCGCCACAACCCGGCGTGGCCCATCGCGCCGCGCGTGCTCCATCCCGCGCAGCCGGCCGCCGCCGCGCCCGCGCCGCGCTCGCCGGTGCCGCCCGGCTTCGTCCTGCTCGTGGGGCGAGCCGCCCGCGAGGAGCGCTACAAGGGCCACGACCTCCTGCTCGACATCTGGCCGGAGGTCCGCGCGCACGTCCCGGCCGCCCGCCTCGTCTGCGCCGGCGGCGGGGACGATCTCACCCGCCTGCGCGGCCGGGTGCGCGACGAAGGGCTCGCCGATGCGGTCACCTTCACGGGCGCCGTGTCGCGCGAGGAGCTGGCGGCGCTCTATCGCGATTGCGCCTGCGTGGTGCTCCCAAGCGCGAAGGAAGGCTTCGGGTTCGTCTTCCTCGAGGCGATGGCGGCGGCGCGCGCCGTGATTGCCGCGCCTGGCGCCGCCGAGGAGATCGTGGTCGACGGCCGCACCGGTGTCATCGTCGACCCGTCCCGGCCCGAGGCGGTCCGGGACGCGGTCACGCGCCTCCTGGCCGATCAGGGGCTCCGCGACTGCCTGGGCCAGGCCGGACGCGAGCGGGTGCGCGAGGCGTTCAGCGTCGAGCGGTTCCACCAGGGGATCGCGGCGAATCTGGAGCGGCTGTCGTGCTGATTCTCGGGCTCAACGCCTATCACGGGGACGTCGCCGCCGTGCTCCTGCGCGACGGCGAGCTGGTCGCCGCCGTCGAAGAAGAGCGCTTTCGGCGTGTCAAGCACATCGCGGGCATTCCCCGGGAGGCCATGCGCGCGTGCCTGTCCCTGGCCGGCGCGGCCGCCCGGGATGTCGATGTCTTCGCCGTGGCCGGCGCCCCCCGCGCGCACCTGCTGCGCCGCGCGCTGTTCGCGCTCGGCCACCGGCCGGGAGCGGCGCTCGTCGGGCAGTACCGATCGTCGGCGGCCCGCAAGGCGGGCCTTCCCGAGGCGATCGGCCGCGCGCTCGGCCTCGACGCGACCGTCGTCGCGGCGCGCCTCCGCCGCGTCGAGCATCACCCGACCCACCTGGCCAGCGCGTTCTTCGCGAGCCCGTTCGACGACGCCACCTGCTGCGCCATCGACGGGTTCGGCGACTTCGTGAGCGTGTCGGTCGGCGTGGGCCGCGGCGCCCGCATCGACGTCGTGCACCGCACGTTCTTTCCGCACTCGCTCGGCCTGCTCTACCTGGCTGTCACGCAGTACCTGGGCTTCAAGCGGTGGGGCGACGAATACAAGGTCATGGGCCTCGCGCCGTACGGCGAGCCTCGCCACGTGGATGCCCTGCGCCAGCTCGTGCAACTCGAGCCCGGCGGCGGGTTCCGGCTGGCGCTGCCGTACTTCCGGCACTGGTCCGGCGACCTGCCGATGACGTGGGACGAGGGCGAACCCACGATCGGCGACGTCTACACGCCGCGCCTCGAAGCGCTCCTCGGCCCGGCGCGGCAGCCTGAGGAGTCAGTCGGCAGAACGCACGAAGACATTGCCGCCTCCGTGCAGCGCGTGTTCGAGGAGGCGGCCTTCCACGTGCTCAACGGCGCGTGGGAGCGGGCGCCGCACGACCGGCTCTGCCTGGCCGGCGGCTGCGCCATGAACAGCGTCGCCAACGGCAAGATTCGGGCGCACACGCCGTTCCGCGAGGTCTACATCCAGCCGGCGGCCGGCGACAACGGCACCGCCCTCGGGGCGGCGCTCCACGTCTGGCATCAGGCCCTCGGGCATCCGCGGCGCTTTCGGATGGAGCACGCCTACTGGGGCACGCCGGCCCTGGACGAGGAGATCGCGGCGGCCATCGAGGCCAGCGGCGCCGCCGCCGACGGTCGGTGCCGCCTGGCGCGCGTCGAAGATGAGGCGCAGCTCTGCGCGCGGACGGCGGACCACCTGCGTGCCGGCCGGGTCGTGGGCTGGTTCCAGGGCCGCATGGAGTGGGGCGCGCGCGCGCTCGGCAACCGCAGCATCCTCGCGGACCCGCGCCGGGCCGACATGCGCGAGATCATCAACGCGAAAATCAAGTTCCGCGAGCGCTTCCGGCCGTTCGCGCCGTCGGTGATCGAGGAAGCGGTGGACGAGTACTTCGTCGACGCGGTGGCCGACCCGTTCATGATTCAGGTCTATCCCGTGCGGCCCGAGAAGCGCGCGCTGCTGCCCGCCGTGACCCACGTCGACGGGTCGGGCCGCCTGCAGGCGGTCAGCCGCCGCTCGAACCCGCGGTACTGGGCCCTCATCCGCGCGTTCGGCGATCGGACCGGCGTGCCCATCGTGCTCAACACGTCGTTCAACGAGAACGAGCCCATCGTCGAGCGGCCGGCGCAGGCGCTGGACTGCTTCCTGCGGACGGACATGGATGTGCTCGTGATGGGGCCCTTCGTGCTCGAGAAGCCCGCCGTGCCCCCCGCGTGATGCGCGTCTGCTTCTTCAACCGCTCGTACTGGCCCGACACCGGGGCGACCGGGCAGCTGCTGACCGAGCTGGCTGAAGACCTGGTGGCGCGCTACGGGTACGAGGTGACCGTCATCACGGGCCGGCCCGTCGGCGAAGGCGGCGTGCCGGCCCGGGAGGTCCGCAACGGCGTCCGCATCATCCGGGCGGCCGGGACCACCTGGTCGCCGCGACGGTTCGCCGGGCGCGCCTCGAACTACGTCACGTACTTTCTGTCGGCGCTCATCGCCGGGCTCCGCGTGCCGCGGCCGGACGTCGTGGTGGCGATGACCGACCCACCCATCATCGGCCTGGCGGCGCTCGCGTCGAAACGGGGCGGGCGCTTCGTCTTCATCTGCCAGGACATCTTTCCGGAGGTGGCGGCGCTGCTCGAAGACTTCCGCAGCCCGCTCGTCGATCGCGTGCTCGACGCCGTCAACCGGTTCCTCGTCCGGCGCGCCGATCGCATCGTCGCGCTCGGCGACACCATGGCGCGGCGCCTCGTCGAGGGGAAAGGGGCCGACCCGGCGCGCATCGCCATCATCCACAACTGGGCCGACACGAGCGCCATCGAGCCGGCGGCCAAACCCAACCCTTTCTCGACGGCTCACGGGCTGGACGGGGTCACCGTCGTCCTGCATGCCGGCAATCTCGGCATGTCCCAGAACCTCGACGTGGTCATCGACGCCGCCGCCCGGCTGGCGGACCGCCCCGACATCGTGTGGCTGTTCATCGGCGACGGCTCGCGCCGCGCCGCGCTCGAGGACGCGGTTGGCGCCCGGCGGCTGGCCAACGTTCGCTTCCTCCCGTTCCAGCCGCGCGACCAGCTCCGGTGGACCTACGCCACCGCCGACATCTGCCTCGTGTCGCTCAGGCCCGGGCTCGCGGGCTACATCGTGCCGAGCAAGCTCTATCCCATCCTCGCCGCCGGGCGCGCCTACGTGGCCGCGGTCGAAGCCGACTCGGAGGTCGCGGCGCTGACGCGCGCGCACGGCGCCGGCGTCCTGGTGGAGCCCGGCGATGCCGGCGCGCTGGCCGGGGCGGTCCGCGCGCTGGCCGACGATGCGGAGCGACGGGTGCAGATGGGCGTTCGGGCGCGGGCGCTGTCGGACCTGTACTCCCGCGAACGTCAGGTGGCCGCCCACGCGGCGCTGCTTCGCGAGGTGGCCGCGCCGTGATCAAGCGCGCGTTCGACATCGCGTTGTCCGCGGCCGGCCTGGTGGTAGCGGCGCCGCTCTGGGCGCTCATCGCCGCGGCCATCTGGCTGGAGGACGGCGGACCAGTGCTCTTTGCGCAGGATCGGGTGGGACTGGGCGGGCGCGTGTTCCGGGTGCTCAAGTTCCGGTCCATGGTCCGCGACGCCGAGCGCGACACTGGCGCCGTGCAGGCCGTCCGCGGCGACCCGCGGGTCACGCGCGTCGGCGCCGCCCTGAGAGCCACGGCGATGGACGAGCTGCCGCAGCTCGTGAACATCCTGCGCGGTGACATGTCGTTTGTCGGGCCGCGGCCGCTGCGCCCGGGCGAGAAGGACACGACGGCGGCGGGGGAGCTGCCGCTGTCCGCGATTCCCGGGTATCACGAGCGCCACCTGGTGAGGCCGGGCCTGACGGGGCTGGCGCAGGTCTTTGCCGACCGCGACCTGCCGCGCACCGGGAAGTTCCGCTACGACCGGCTCTACCAGCGGCGCGCCGGTTTCTGCCTCGACCTCTGGCTGATTACAAAGTCGTTCGTCATCACGTTCGCCGGGGCGTGGGAAGGGCAGCGCGGTCGCCGTCGGAAACGGCCGCGCTGACGGGTGAGCCGGTATAATCGGGTCCTGCATGAGGGACGTCGCAGTCATCGGGGGCGGCCCGGGCGGGCTGGTGGCAGCCGAGCAGCTTGCCGCGTCCGGCTTCCGCGTCGCCGTCTTCGAGGAGCACCAGGAGATCGGGTGCCCTGTCCACTGCACGGGCGTGCTGGCCGACGAGGCCCTCGCGGAGCTGCGGTTGCCGGTGGGCTCCGTCCTGAATCCGCTCTCCACCGTGCGCTTCGTGGGTCCCGGCGGCGCGTCGTTCGCCTACACGACGCCGTCGGTGGAGGCCGTGGTCATCGACCGCCACACCTTCGACGCGGCACTCTCGGACCAGGCCGTGCGCGCGGGCGCCGAGCTTGAACGGGGCCGTCGCGTCGAGCAGATTGACACCGGACCCGACGGCGTCACCCTGACCTTCGCCGGCGGCGCTGTGGTGCGCGCGCGTGCCGCGATCCTGGCCTGCGGCGCGAGCTACGGCATCCAGCGGCGCCTCGGCATGGGCATGCCGCACAAGTTCCTGCAGTCGGCGCAGCTCGAGGTGCCGGCCGATCGCCTCGGCGACGTCGAAGTGCACTTCGGATCGGAGATTGCGCCGCGCGGCTTCGCCTGGGCCGTGCCGGTGCGGCGACCGACGGGCACCTTTGCGCGGGTCGGGGTGATGGCCGATTCCGACGCCGGGTTGTTCTTCAAGCGGATGGTCGAGCGCCTCCGCGACCGGTGGGGCCTCGATGTGCCCGAGGGGGCACAGCCGCGGCGCCGCATGCTGCCGCTCGGCTCCATCCGCCGCACGTACGCGGATCGGCTGCTGGCCGTCGGGGATGCCGCGGGGCTCGTCAAGCCCACCACGGGCGGCGGCATCTACTACAGCATCGTGAGCGGGCGCACGGCGGCCGACGTGCTCGGCGAGAAGCTCGCCACGGGCGACCTCGGACAGGCGTCGCTGCGCGAATACGAACGGCGGTGGCGCGCGCGCTTCCAGCCCGAGTTCGCCGCGCAGCTCGCGCTGCGCGCGCTGGCCGAACGTCTCTCCGACGCCGACATCCAGACGCTCTTCGACCTCGCGTCGACCGACGGCATCCTGCCGCTCGTGCGCCGCACCGCGCGTTTCAACCGGCACCGCGATTTCATCATGGCGCTCTTCAAGCACGGCGGGGCGCGGCGCGTGCTGTTCAACCGCCTCGCCTCGAGCGCCGCCCGCTGAGCCATCATGTCCAGGTATCGCCCGCACGCCGACGTCGTGTCCCGCCAGATCGAACAGGAGGCCGTCATCCTCGACCTTGCGACGGGGGAGTACTTCGGCCTCAACGAGACCGGTGCCCGCATCTGGGAGCTGCTCGAGGCGCACGACGAGCAGGGCATTGCCGTCCAGCTGGCCGAGGAGTTCGACGTGAGCGCCGCGGAGGCCGCCGAGGCCGTCCGCGACCTTCTCGCGTCGCTGCTCGAGCGGCGCCTGATCGAACAGGTGGATGACGCGCTGGCCTGACGATGCCCCGGTCGCCCTGGTCGCGCAGGGAGCGGCCCTGCTGGCCGCCGCCCGGGTGGCCGTGACCCTGCTGCCCGTGCCCACCGTGGTGGCAGCCATGACCCGGCCTGCCGCACACACCGCCGAGGGCCCGTCGCCTTCGCGAGTGGTCTCACTCGTGGACGGCATCGCGCGGCGGCTGCCATGGCGTCCGACGTGCTTCGAGCGGGCGCTCGTCTCCGCGTGGCTGCTGGTCCGCCGCGGCCGCCGCGGGCGCATCGTCGTGGGCGTCGTGCCCCCGGGCGCCGCGCGGCGCCTCAAGGGGCATGCGTGGCTCGAGGGCGAGGGGCTGCCGTGTCCCTCGGCCGCCGACGAGGTCCTCCTGACGTCGTGGGCGTTCCCCGCGCAGTTGGAGTAGAATCACGCCATGGAAGAGCCGAAGCCCACGACCGCCCGGACCCCGGCTCCACGCGGGACCGCGCCTCGTCGCGTGTGGAGCCGCCCTGAGCTTGCCGCCTACGGCTCCTTCAAGAAGCTCACGCAGGGGCGATCGGGATCCGGCGGCGAGAGCGGCAACCCCTCGATGATGCAGAAGGCCTGCCTCTAACCGGCCGGTTCGCGCAACCCCTGACGTCTGACGCCTTGACGATCCGGGCCGACGAGGCCGCCCGGTGTGACCCTCCTCGCTCTCGTTTCCACTGACGGATATCCCGTCGATCCGCACGCGGTCGATGCCATGCTGGGCGTTGTCGCGGCGTCGCCGGCTCACGCGTCCCCAGACGATCGATGCATGCGGTGGATCGGCGAGTCGTCTGCGCTCGCCGTCATGGCGGACGGCGCGCGGTGCGGCGGCATGGCCGTGGCGCGCCGCGGCCGCGGGTGCGTCCGCGCGATCGTCGACGGCTGGGTGGCGAACCGTTCCGAGGTGACTCGCGACCTGGTGGGGGAGGGATTCGGGCAGGCAGCCGCGTCGGACGCGGACCTGGTCGCGTCGGCGGTCGCCGCGTGGGGCGAGCAGGCCTGGGGGCACCTGGACGGCGAGTTCGCGGCCGTCGTCGTCGCGGAGGACCCGCCGCGGGTGTGGGCCGCGCGGGACGCCTTTGGCCTGCGCCCGCTCTTCTTTCGGCGCGGTCGAGCCTGGCTTGCCCTGGCCTCGCGGGCCGAGCTGCTGGCACGCCTCGGTCCGGTGTCGCTCGACGAGGGCGTGATCGCCGAGCACCTCGCTGGTGGCCGCGCCCAGCGGAGCGGCACGACGCTGCGCGAGGTCCGGCGCGTGCCGGCGGGCGGGCGCCTCGACTGGGAACGTGCAGGGGAGGGCCGCGTCACGCTCGACCGGCCCCTGCCGCCGCCCTCGCGGGTGTCGCTGTCCGCCGCAGAGGCTGCGTCCGAGCTGCGGCGTCGCGTGGGGGAGGCCGCGCGGGCGCGAGCGAGGCCCGCGACGGCGCTCCTGCTCAGCGGCGGTCTCGACTCGTCGACGCTCTTTTCGGTCCTGCGCGAGTACGGTCCCCCGATGGCGACCTACTCGCTGAGCGTGCCAGGCCCCTGCGACGAGCGAGCGTGGTCGGACGCCGTCGTGCGCCACGCGGGGCGCGAGGCGGCGCACCACGTCGTGGAGGCGTCCGACGCCGACTTCGACTACGATGGCTTCGCGGCCGCCATGCTGGAGCCGCCCCCCCCGCCGAGCGCGGTCGTGGCCGTACCGCTGCGCCGCCGCGCGGCGACCGACGGTGTCGCGACACTGCTGAGCGGACTGGGCGCCGACGAGTTGTTCTTCGGCAGCGAGGCGCGATACGCCGATCTCCTGAGGACGGGCCGCGTGGCACGACTGGTACGGGAGTGGCTGGCCGATCGCCGGCACCCCGGATACGTGGGCGCGTGGTCCAGCGCGGTGATGGCGGTGGCACCCCTCGTCCCCAGTTGGGCGCGGCCGGCCCTGCGGCGGCTGACACAGGCGACGCGCGTGCCGCGCCTGGTGCGGACGACCTTTGCGCGGCGGGTGGACCTGAACGATCGACTGCGGACGCCCGAGGTGGCGGGCCCGTTTGCGTCGTGCGCGCAGCGGGAGAACTATCGGGCGCTCGTCGACGGCGCGTTCGTGGCCGGGCTCGAAGCCGGCCAGGCGCTCAGCACCGCCTGCGGCGTGCCCGAGTCGTACCCGTACCTCGACCGGCGCGTCGTCGAGTTCGCGCTGTCGCTGTCCGACGAGCAGCGCTGCCAGAACGGCGTGCAGAAACGGGTGATCCAGGAGGCGGCGCGCGGCCGCCTGCCGGACCTCGTGGTCGAGACGCCGCCGTTTTTCGACTTCACGTTTCTCCTGTTGCCCGAGATGCGGCGATGGGTCGCGGCACACCCGCCGGACGACTGGCGGTCGGTGGAGGCGGGCTGGGTGAGCCTGCTGCACGCCGTGCACGAGTGCGAGCGGATCTGCCGGCGCCCTGATGACGAGCTGCTCGAACGGCCCGCGCGCATCTGGTCGCTCTGGGCCGTCGTCGCCGCGGAGCGGTTCGTGCGCGCGTTCGACGGCAGCGCGGCTCGAGCCCCAGGATAGGTCCCATGTCACTGATTCTCGACGAGCACCGGGAGTACCTTGCCGATCGGCACCGCCTCGCCGTCTTCCAGACCGCCATCGAGCGGCAGGTCCGCCCGGGCGACGTGGTACTCGACCTCGGATCGGGCACCGGCATCCTCGGGCTGCTGGCCTGCCGGGCCGGCGCGGCGCGCGTGTACGCGATCGACGACGGCGGCATCGCCGGCATCGCCCGCGAAATCGCCGCGGCAAACGGCTACGCCGATCGCGTGACCGTCGTGCGCGGCCATTCGATGCGGGTTGCCCTCCCCGAGCGCGTGGACGTGGTCGTCACCGATCAGATCGGCCGCTTCGGCTTCGAGGCTGGATTTCTCGAGTACGTTGCGGATGCACGGCGTCGCTTCCTGAAGCCGGAGGGGCGGACCGTCCCGGTGACCATCGCTCAGCGCCTGTGCCCGGCCGAAGCGCCCGACATCCGTCGGCGGATCGACTTCTGGCGAAGCGGGCCGGCTGGCTTCGACTTCTCGGCGGTGGCCCAACCGGCAGCCTCAACCGGGTATCCCGAGGCGTTGCCGGTCGATCGGCTGCTCGCCGACCCACAGGCGGGCGGCACCCTGGATCCCGTCGTGGCGGCGGCCGGCCTCGACACGCGCCACGAGTTCGTCATCCGGAGGGCCGGACGGGTGGACGTGATCGCCGGCTGGTTCGTGGCGACGCTGGCCCCGGGCGTGCTCATGACGAACGGGCCCGACGCGCCGGATCGCATCAACCGCCGGCAGGTGATGTTCCCGCTCGCCCAGAGCGTGGACGTCGACGAGGGCGACCTGGTCCGGCTTCGGATGCGGGTGCGGCCGCTCGACGTCGTCGTCGCCTGGGACGTGGAGGTCGTGTCGAAGGGCACCGGCCGGACACTCGGGCGGACGCGGGCCTCGACCGTCGGTGGCATGCTGCTCTCGCACGAGGACCTGGCGCAGACCCGTCTCGACCGGCGCCCGCGGCTGACCGCCGCCGGTCGGGCGCGGCAGTCCGTCCTCGAGCTGGCGGACGGGACCCGAACGCTCCAGGAGATCGAGCAGATCGTGTACGAGCGTCACCCGGACGTGGTCGACACGCTCGAGGATGCCGCCGTCTTCGTCGCCGAAGTCGTCACGCGCTATGGGGAGTGACGGTCGCTACGGCTACCGCGTCGGCCACATGGCCGTCGCCAGCGACACGCCGTTGCCCGGCCTGCCCGAGTCGCGGATCGTCACGCCGGAGTGGCGCGTGTGCCTGACGTCGCCCACGCGCGTGCCGCGCCGGAGCCTCGAGTACCACGCCTGGACGTTCCCTGGCGGACGCACGTGGCTCCGCTTCCGCCGGGCGGGCGAACGCCGCGTGCTCGTCTTTCCCGGTATCGCGCAGTTCGTGGTGGACGAGCAGGCCCGGCAGGTCTCGGCCCGGCTCGACGCAGGGGCGGCCGCCTGCCGGGCCCGCCAGGCCCTGGTCCATCACGTGCTCCCGCTGCTGGCTGGGCGCCGGCGGCTCGTGCTGCACGGCAGCGCCGTGGCCGATGCGGGTGGCGTTGTCGCGTTCGTGGGCGACGGCGGGTCCGGAAAGTCGACGCTGGCGGCGGCGATGGGACAGGCCGGATGGCGGCTCGTGGCCGACGACGCGGTGATGTTGAGCGAAGGGCGGCCGCTGCGCGTGTATCCCGTAGGGACGTCGCTGCGCCTCCTGGACGACACGATCAGCCGCGTGCTGCACGCCGGGCCGTCCGGCTACGCGCGCCTGCACCCGCGGTCCCCCAAGCGCCACGTCCCGATCGACGAGACCTGCCGGCTCAGGCGCGCCACCGCCGCAGAACGGCTGCGAGCCGTGTATCTGCTCGAGCCGGCACCCGCGCGGGGCGGCGCGATCTGCGTGGACGACGTGCGCCCGGCTGACGCCGTCCGGCGGCTGTTTCAGGCGGCCTTCGAGATGTGGATCGACGATCCCGCGCATGTGGCGCGCACGTTCCATCGCGTCACGCGGCTGGTGACCGACGTCGGCGTGCGCCGGCTGGGTGTTCCTGGCCGATACGCGCGGCTCGACGAGGTGATTGCCGCGGTGACCCGCGACCTGATGGCGGGCTGACGCGGCGTCCCCCGTACGAGATGAGGGCCCGGCCATCGGCCGGGCCCTTCGTGCGTACGGCTCCTGGACTCACCGTCCGTTCGGATTCTTCGACGTCCCCTGGTACTTCGCGGTCCGGTGGAGGTAGTCTCTGTCGGCGCGGTGATCGTGGCTGGTATTCCGGCACTCGTCGTCATCGTCGTCCCGATCACCTGGCCGGTTGGTGTGGGTCTGATCCTTGTCCCGGGTGCCGGGGACGTGCACCGTGGAGTCGTAGCGGACGCCGCTGTCGATGACCTGCCAGGGCTGCCCCTTGCTCTTGGGCACCGTGTAATAGACCTTGCCGGTGCAGGAGTCGCCGGCCGCGTCCGTGGCCCGGAACTGGATCTCGTAGACCCGGCCGTTGCCGCTTCCCATGCGCTCCGCGCGGACCCACGCCGTCGATGTGCCGACGCCGTACCCGTCCGGCGAGAACTGGCCGTCGCCGGTGGTGTCGACCGGCTCGTCCTGGAAGATGCCGGTGACCACAATCGTCAGCGCGTCACCGTCCGGATCGGTGACGTTGCGGATTGGCGCCGCGTAGTGGCGCTTGTGGTTGGGCGGCCAGATCTCGCCGCCCGTGGCGTTGGTGCATACCGGCGGCCGGTTGCGCACCACGGACGTCACCCTCACGGTGGCGGTGGCCACGGCGCCGTCGGAATCCTGCACCGTGTAGGTGAACGTGTCGACGCCGACGAACCCTCCGGTCGCGACGTAGGTGATCGTGCCGTCGGCGTTGACGGTGGTGGTCCCGTTCGCGCCGTTGGTCGCCGAAATGACGGTGAGCGGACCCTCGACGTCGCTGTCGTTGGCGAGCACGACGATGATGACGGGGTCGCCCGTGCGGCCCGACGCCACGTCGGGGAGCGCGATGGGCAGGTCGTTGACCGGCGCGACGGAGACGGTCACGGTGGCGGCGGCGGTGCCGCCGTTGCCGTCGCTGACCGTGTACCGGAACGAGGCGGTGCCGAAGAAGTTCAGCGCCGGCGTGAAGACGATCTGGCCGCCGACGAGGTTCACGGTGCCGTTGACGGCGTTGCCGACGGCGGTGATGGTGAGGGCGTCGCCGTCCGCGTCGGTGTCGTTGGCCAGGAGCGTTGCCGGCGCAATCGTCAGCGGCGTGTCCTCGGTGGTGCCGACGGTGTCGTCCACAGCCACCGGGACGTCGTTGACCGCACGCACGTTGACCGTCACGGTGGCGGTGGCGGTGCCGCCGTGGCCGTCGCTGACGGTGTAGTCGAACGAGGCCGTGCCGAAGAAGTTCGGCGCCGGCGTGAAGATCACCTGGCTGCCGACCAGCTGCACGGTGCCGTTGACGGGGGTATCGACGGCCGTGATGGTGAGCGTGTCGTCGTCCGCGTCGGTGTCGTTGGCGAGCAGCGTGGCCGCCGCGATGGTCAGCGGCGTGTCCTCATCTGTCGCCGCCGTGTCATCGACAGCCACCGGGTCGTCGTTCGCGTTGACCACGTTCACCGTGACGGTGGCCGTATCGGTGCCGCCGTTGCCGTCGCTAACGGTGTAGTCGAACGAGGCCGTGCCGGAGAAGTTCGGCGCCGGCGTGAAGACCACCTGGCCGCCGGCGAGGACGACCGTGCCGTTGACGGCGTTGCCGGCGGAGAGGATCGTCAGCGTGTCGTTCTCGACGTCGGTGTCGTTGGCGAGGAGCGTCGCGAAGTCGATGGCGATCGGCGTCTCCTCGTCGGTCGTCACCGCGTCGTCGTTGGCGATCGGGGCATCGTTGACCGGCGTCACCACGACGGTGACGGTGGCCGTGTCGGTGCCGCCGTTGCCGTCGCTCACGGTGTACTCGAACGACGCCGTGCCGGAGAAGTTGGCGGCCGGCGTGAAGACCACCTGACCAGCCACGATCTCCACGGTGCCGTTGACGGCGCTGCCGACCGCCACGATGGTCAGCCCGTCGCCGTCCAGGTCGCCGTCGTTGAGCAGCAGATCGGCCGGGCTCAGCGTGAGCGGCACGTCCTCGGGCGTCGTGACCGTGTCGTCGTTGGCTACCGGCGCATCGTTGGCGTTGGTCACCGTGACCGTGACGGTCCCCGTGGCGAAGCCGCCGTTGCCGTCGCTCACCGTGTACTCGAACGACGCCGTGCCGAAGAAGTTCGGCGCCGGCGTGAAGACCACCTGGCCGGCGACGATCTGGACGGTGCCGTTCGAGGCGTTGCCGACGGCCGTGAGGGTCAGCGTGTCGCCGTCCACGTCGGTGTCGTTGGCGAGGAGCGTCGCCGGCGCGATGGTCAGCGCCTGGTCCTCGGGCGTCGTCGCGGTGTCGGGATTCGCCACCGGCGCATCGTTGACCGGGCGCACCGTGACGCTGACGGTGGCCGTCGCCGTGCCGCCGTTGCCGTCGTTCACCGTGTACTGGAACGAGGCTGCCCCGTGGAAGTTGGGCGCCGGCGTGAACTCGACGTTGCCGCCCACGATGGCCACCGAGCCGTTCACCGCGCCACCCACGGCCGAGACCGTGAGCGTGTCGCCATCCACGTCCGTGTCGTTCGCGAGGAGGACCAGCGGCGCAATCGTCAGCACCGTGTCCTCATCGGTCGCCGCCGTGTCGTTGCCCGCCACCGGGTTGTCGTTGACCGGCGTCACCGTGATCTGTGCCGTGCTCGTGGCGGAGCCGCCATTGCCGTCGCCGACGGTGTACTCGAACGACGCCGGCCCGTGGTAGTTGGGCGTCGGCGTGAACACGATCTGACCGGCGACGATCGCGACGGTGCCGTTCGTAGCCGACCCGACGGCGCTGATCGACAGCGGGTCGTTGTCGACATCGACCACGCCCGCGAGCAGCGCAGCCGGCGCCAGCGACAGCGCCTGGTCCTCGGGCGTCGTGAACGTCTTCGGATCGCCTCCGATGACCGGCGGGTCATTCACGGGCGTCACGTTCACCGTCACCAGCGCCGTGGCCGTGCCCCCCCGGCCATCGCTGGCCGTGTAGGTGAACGTCGTCACGCCGTTGAAATCCCGCGCCGGCGTGAAGCGGATCCAGGTCCGCCCGCCGATCACGACGACCTGCACCGTGCCCTGGCTCGGCGGCGGCGCCGAGGCGCTCAGCACGTCGTTGTTCGGGTCGGTGTCGTTCGCCAGGACGTCGATGTCGACCGCGACGTCCTCGTTGGTCGCGGCCGAGTCCGGATTCGCGTTCGGGGGGCCGTTGATGTCGAGGGGCAGCGTCTGCTGGCTCGACAGGTTGCCGGCCCGGTCGATCGCCCAGAAGCGGACGAACGTGACGCCCGGCGTGTCAATCGTGATGGGGCCGCTGTAGTCGGTATCGCCCTGGAGGACCGCCCCCGACAGGCCGTAGCGGATCTTCTCGACGCCCGACAGCCCGTCCGTTGCGCTCAGCGTGACAATCGCGCTGCCCTGGTAGATGCCCGACGGCTCGTTCGGCGTGACCGTCGCCGTCACCGTCGGGGGCACCTGGTCGAGATTCACAGGCCGGCCGCCCAGCGCCGGGTTGTCCGACCGGGCGTTGTTCACGTTGCCGGCGAAGTCCGTCGCGGTGACCGTGAAGAACTGTCCCGCGCCGTCGGTCGCGAACGTGACGGGGCTCGCCGGTCCGGTGGTCGTGTCGACGCCCGAGTGCAGATCCGCCGTCGTGTACGACGCGGACACGGGCGCCCGATACCAGCCGTTCTGGTTCGGCGTCCGGTCGAAGGCGAACGTGACGCTCGGCGGCGACGGATCCACGAACACCGTCGTCGTTGGCGCGGCCGCCGGCGTGGGGTGGCTCAGGTTGCCGAAGAAGTCCTCCGCCCAGTAGCGGAGCACCGTCTTGCCCGGCACCGTGACCACGACCGGCACGGCCAGGCTCGCGACCGGTGTGGCCGACTCCACCACCATCACCGGGCCGCTCTGGGCGCCCTCGATGAACTGGTAGTACACGAAGCGGATACCCGCCTCCGGGCCAGGCACCGACGGCGGATCCGTGGCCTCGACGGTGATGGTCACGGTGCCGGAGGTGTACCACCCGTTCGCGCCCGGGGTGCCCGACACCGCCGCCGAGACCGTTGGCGGGTCGGTCTCGCAGCCCTCGCAGGCCACCGTCCGGCTCACCGTCACCGCCGGAGCCGCCGTCTGGGGCTGCTGCTGGGCGTCGGGATTGCCGGTCGCGCCGAGCTCGAACTCCAGCGCGCCGTCGCCGTTGACCGTGTAGCTGCACGCGTACCGCGCGGCCTCGCCCGGCGCCAGCACCGGAATTGGAAACGCGGGCGAGCCGGCCAGGGCGGCCGGCACGTTGCTGCCGGACACCGGCGACCCGTTGACGGGCTGGCACGTCGGGACCACGGAGATGACGTTGAACTTCTGCGCCGGCACGGTCACGCTGAACGCGACGTGGATGGTGTCCCCCGGCTGAATGGACGATGCCGGCTCCAAGGCGGCGTTCAGAATCTCCACGTTGTAGACGGCCAGATCCGGGACCTGGAACACCTTGACCTCGTGGTTCGACAGGTCCACCACGAGCAACCGCCCGTACGGGTCCTCGACGACCCCGCGCGGATACCCATCGAGCTTGCCCTCGGCGTTCAGCTCGAACAGATAGTCGTACTGCGGCACCAGCGGGTTCGTATCGTAGTCGGGCTGGAAGACCATCAGCCGCTGGTTGTCCGTGTCGCTCACCAGGAGGCGCCCGCGCGAGTCGAACGAGAGCGAGTAGGGAAACTGGAACGTGGCCGATCCCCAGCGGGTCACCTCGTCCCAGGCGACGGTGCTGGCGTTGTACTCGAAGACGATGATCTGGCTGCGTCCGTTGTCGGCCACGAGCAGGCGGCCCGCCGCGTCGAACACGACGCCGGTCGGCACGAACGGACCCTTGACCGGGTCGTCCGCGGTCGTGACGCTGCCGATCACGGCGCGGGTCGCGGCATCCACGATGTGCACGACGTTGTTGTCCGCATCGGTGACGGCGATGGTGCCCGACACGCCGTAAATGGTGCCCGGAGAGATCGCCACGCCGCCCGGCCGGCTCGAGGTGATCGTGTCCGGCAGGTCGATGGTGTCCACGAGCGCGCCATCGACGGTGTATACCTTCAGCTTGCCGTTGTTGAAGTCGCTGATGATGATGCGCCGGTTCGCGAAGATCGGCGCCTCGTCGACGACGATGCCCTCGGGCAGCGAGAGCGTGGTCGTGTCCGCGTGCCAGTCCGCTCCCGGCAGGTCGACCGGTTCCCAGACGCCGTTGGGCCGGGCGAGGAACGTCACGACACGACCGAAGGACTGATCGAGCACGTACGCGCGGAAGAGCGGCAGGCCCGTCGTGGCATCGACCGCGCCAGTGGGCGTCACGGCCAGGTCCGTCGGGTAGAGCAGCTCCGACGTTCGCGCGGCAAGCTGCGTCAACCCGCAGGTCAGCGCATTGACCGGGTAGCTGAGTTCATCGGGGAACGGCGTGAGGGTCCCCGTGTAGGCGCGAATGTCCGGAATGAAGACGGTCTGGTCGAGGTCCGGGTCGTAGTAATACCAGTCGACGCAGTCCGATCCCAGCGGTTGTCCAATGGGCGGCAGCGTTTGCCACAGCTCGCCTTCGAACCCGGGCTCGAAGGTGAACTGCGCCTCGACCGGGCGGGCGCTGACGAGTGTCAGCGCCAACGCCGTTGTGAGGACGCTCAGGCTGAAACGCATGAACCGTGGCATCGAACTCTCAATCGGGGGACTGCACACCTTACCATCGCAGAGCGGCGCGCCCCAAGGCGCCGCTGCCGGGTCCAGGTTTGATGGTCAGGTCGAGCAGGTCTTGCAAGCACCGCGACTACTGAATCACGGTGTCATAAAGAGTCCCATGAATTATCTGCCATTGGGAGCTAGAATGTCAAGAATTTCTCCGATGCGACCCCATTCTGTAAGTATCTGATTCTACAAATCTTATATGCGCAGAGCAGCGTCCGCCGACGCGGCCTATGCGGTGCTGGAGGAGCGGGTGATTCGGCGTGCGACAGCCGCCCTCGCCTCTGCCGGTGTGCGGCACGCCTGGTTCAAGGGCGTGGCTGTCGCGCGGCAGTTCTATCTCGCGAGTCACGATCGACCGCGGACCGACGCCGATCTGCTGATTGCGCCCTCAGACGCAGCGCGGGCCGACGCGGCCCTGCAGGCGCGCGTCGGCCCGCGCGATCCTGGGCCTTGGGCGCCGGCGGGCGTCAGCCAGTGGATGTACCGAGATCGGGAAACCGGACTGGTCATCGACGTGCACTGCCGCCTCTTCGAACCTGCCTCGCTCGGCGGGCTGCTCGCGCCGGAGGAGGTCATCCGCGCTGCGGTGCCCCTTCCCGGACTGGACGACGCGCCCGGCGCCTCCCCGGCCCACGCGTTGTGGATTGCGGCGATTCATCCCGTGGCGCATCACGGTGGGCAGGCCGACCCGGTCTGGGGAGGCGATCTGTGTCGAATCGCCGAGACGCTCTCGCCCCCGGACTGGGACGCATTCGCGGCGCTCTGCGAACGCACGCGCACGCGGATGCTCTGCGGCGCCGTGCTGGCGGCTGCGCCGGGCGGCGTTCCGGTTCCCCACGGCGTCGGCGCGCGGCTCGCCGTCGGCGGCGAGCGGTCGATCCGCTGGTGGCAGCGCGCGCCGCGGACGCCGCTCTCGCGGTTCCTCACGGATTTGGTCGTGTTGGAGGGCTGGGCCGACCGCGCCGCGCTCCTGCGGCGTAAGCTCCTGCCGCCCCGTGAGGCCCTGGCGACGGCCGATCGCGAGGCTGGCGGATGGCTGCCGTGGCTTTACCTCCGCCGGCTCGCGCGCGGCCCCCGGCGGTGGCGGCGGCCCGATCCGTCGTCGCCGCGTCGGTTCGAGCCCCCGGCCGGCGACGGCTCATAACCCTGCCCGCCGTTGGTCCGCGTGTGGAGCAGCAGCGCGGCCACGACGGCGCACAGGTACGCGTCGGCGGGCATCCGCAGCGCGGTTTCCCAGATGCTCTGGACGGCGATGCCGACGAGGCTGCCGGCCGCGCCCACCCGGATCCAGAACACCTCGGAGCGGTCGCTCGCGAGCGCGTGCCGTCCGGCGCGCGCCAGGCCGGCCAGGCCGAGCATGAGGCAGAGCAGCAGCAGCGCGCCGCCCTCGACGGCCACTTGCAGGTAGTGGGAGTGCGCCTGGTTGAAGTACGCGTGCCGGTCCGACTGCTGATAGACGAGCATGGCGAAGCCGTAGGTGCCAGCGCCGGTGCCGGCGATGGGGAAGTCGGCGACGACCGGCATCGACTCCCGCCAGACGGCCGCGCGATCCGTGGGGCTGGACGCGAGCGTGGCGTCGAAGCGCGTGGCCCACGCGTCGACGTCCACGAAGGCGAGCAGCACCACGAGCGCCGCGCCCGCCACGGCCAGTACGGTGCCGGCGCCCGGTTGGTTCCGCGCGCGCCGCCCGCGCGACAGTAGCCAGGCCGCCACGGCGGCGGCGCCGAGCCCGAGGAGCGCCGATCGTGACAGCGTGGCGAGCAGCGCCAGGCCCATGGCCATCACGGCGGCCGCCAGCAGGGGCCCTCCCGACGCGGCGAACAGGTGCACGCGGTCGCGCCACGTCCGCGCGTCGGCCAGGTGGATGCGGATGTGCGCCACGAGATAGCCCGCGACGACCGGCACCGCCAGCAGCATCCACGCGGCGAAGTGGTTCCGGTTCACGAACGGCCCGAACGGCCGGGCGCCAGGGTCGAGCGGAGCCCAGAAGCCGAACACCAGCCCTGGGGTCGCGGCGCGCTGGATGACGGCCGCGATCGCGAGCACGGCCCCGAGGCCGGCCAGCCCCCGGCATAGCCGCCGGATGCCACCGCTTTCAAGGGCCGCGCGGGTCGTGAAGAACACGAGGATGGTCGATGCGAGCACCAGCAGCGCCTGGCGCGTCGCGGCCGCGTCGAGGGTCAGCGGCCGCCACTCAGCGGTCGCTGGCGCCGGCCCGACGCGGAGCGCGGCGGCGACCCGGGCCAGACGGGGTGAGAGGCGCGCCGTGAATTCGGGCGGCAGCGGCACGAGCTGGAGGGCCACCACCGCCACCGCGCCGGCGAGCGCGAGGTCTGCCAGGCGCGTCGCGCGCGGCAGCGCGAAGGCGCGGCGGCCGACCGCCAGGGCGGCGATGAGCGTCAAGCCGGTCAGCGGCAGCGTAGACCACTCGTACGCCCCTGCGAACGCCGCCAGCGCGGCGGCGAGCACGGCAAGGGGGACCAGCGGTGCCATCACTGGCGATCAGATCAGGCGGCGGGGGCTTCCTGGTAGTAGCTCTTGTACTGGTGGCCGTAGTAGCGGGAGTAGTAGTACTTGTTCCGCTGGAAGTCCACTTTGTTGAGCACGGCCGACACCGACCGGGGATTGGCCTGCATGACCATTTCCACGGCTCGCTCCGCCAGCCGCCAGCGCGTCATCTCCGAGCCGATCACGAACGTGATCCCCGCCACGAGCGGTGCGACGATGACCGCGTCGGTGACCGCGAGTACCGGCGGGGTGTCGATGATGACCCAGTCGAACGGGCCATCCTCGAGCCCGTTGATGAGCGCACGCATGCGATCGGACGCGAGCAGCTCTGACGGGTTCGACGGGGTCCGGCCCGCCGTCATCACGAGCAGGTTCGGATCGTGGGAGCGGTGCACCACCTCGCGCATGCGCACCTGACCGGCCAGCAGCTGCGACAACCCGCGGTCGTTGTTGATCCTGAGCGCCTTGTGCACGCTCGGCCGCCGCATGTCGGCGTCGATGAGCAGCACGCGCGCCCCGCCGACGGCCAGCGCCATCGCCAGGTTGGTCGCCGTCGTCGTCTTGCCCTCGAGCGGCTGCGCGCTCGTGATGGCAATCACCTTGGGGCCGTCGCCGCCGTGCTGCGCCACGAGCGACGTGCGGAGGGTCCGGAACGCCTCGCCGAAGTCGTGGGGCACCGGCCCCGAGAGCAGCGGGTGCCGATCGCCGCGCACCGAGGGGACGAGCCCGAGAAACCGCAGCTTCAGCCGGCGCGTCACGTCCTCCGGCGTCTTGACCGTGTCGTCCAGGTAGTCCAGCCCGAAGCACGTGGTGAACGCCAGCACCACCCCGAAGAGCAGCGCGTACATCCAGTCCTGCCGGTGGTTCGGCGTGAACGGCGCCTCCGGGGGCTCCGCGCGGTCGACGACCCGCACGTTGTTGGCGCGGCTGTTGGCGATGACCCGCAGCTCCCGCTCGCGCTGGAGCAGCGAGTTGTAGATCTGCCGGTTCGTCTCGGCCTCGCGCTGGAGCACCGTGTAGTCGATGTTCTTGCGGTTGAGCGAGGTGGCCGCCGCCTTCTGCACCTCGAGCTCCCGGACGAGCGAGCGCTCCTGCGCGAGCGCCGCCTCGTACTCGGCGCGCGCGTTCTGCGCCGCCTTCTGGACGGCTTCGTTGTACTGGCGCTCCGCGTCCTCGAGCTGCCCGATCACCTTCTGCAGCTGCGGGTGCTTCTCGCCGTAGCGCTCGGCCAGGCGCGTCTGCTCGCGCTGCAGCTCCGTCAGGCGCTCCTTGAGCGACTGCACCTGGGCGTTGCTCAGGATGACCGACAGCGTGTCGCGGTTCGCCCCCGCCTGCTGCACCTGGTTGTAGATGGCTTCCTTCTGAATTCGCAGCGTCCGCGCCTGCGTCACGGCGTCGTTCAGCTGGTTCAGCCGCGTGACGACGATGTTCTGGTTGTCGGCCAGCGCGCCGGCGTCCTGCTGCTCCCGGTACTCGGCCAGCGCGCGCTCGCTCGCCTGCACCACCTGCTGCTGCCGTTCGACCTCGCCGGCAATCCACTCCAGGCTCTTCTCGAGCGCCGCCAGCTTCACTTCGAGGTTCTGTGTCACGTACTCGTCGGCCAGCGTGTTCACCGCCCGCGCGGCGAACGCGGGATCCGACGACGTGAAATACACGTCCACCAGCCGGCTGAACCGCACCGGCTCGACCTGGACCTTCGACAGGAACCCGTCGATGAACGGCGTCTCGCTCGCCGACTCGTTCGGCGACGGGGGCTCGGACGGCACCGGCGGCGTCCCGCCACCCAGCACCGCTCGCACCGGCCACCACGCCACCTGCTTGACCTGTTGGATGGCCCGGGCAAGCGGCGTCGGCTTCGGGCCCTGCCCGTTGAACTCGGGCACGCTCGCCAGGTTCAGCTTCTGCACGACACGCCGGCCCAGCTCACGCCCCCGGAGGATGCGGTACTGCGTGTTGAAGTAGATCTCCGGATCGGGAACGTAGTAACTCTGCGCAATCTCCGCCGGCGTGCCGAGACTCGGCGCCTCTTCCTCGATCAGAATCTGCGCCTTCGCGCGATAGAGCGGGATGGTCGTGTAGCTGTCCACCATCGACCAGCCGACGACCGCGAGGAACACCGCGATGCCCGCGTAGCGATATTTGTACAGGATCGACAGCCGGTCCAGGATGTGCGTTTCGCCCGAAAGATCGGGCCGGACCGGCTTGTCGCCTGAGGCCGGAGGCGCGACTGATGCCATCGTGGTTCTGACTCGACTCCCGTTCCCTGGTCCACTCGGCTTGGAGGCCCTCCTTGCCCGGTGCCTCTAACCCGCACACGTGCGCCGAAAACTGTAACCGAAGTGTCGACGCGCCGACGGCGTCCCTCTCCTCGGTCCTTTTCTATCGGGCGTTTTCCGAAGCTCGCTTATACGACTTTATATGACAGACAGGTTCTTTGTGTCCAGTAGTTTTGCACGTTGTCGCGCATCCCAGCCTGTACACGGGCTCGCACGGCGAAAACCTGCAGAAAAAGCCGTGCCACGGACGAAACGGGTAGGGGACCGAGAGGCTGCCGCAGGCGTCAGCGCCCGGGGCTGATGGGGCGGCCGGGTTCCACCGCCAGGACGCCAGACCCGGCGGCGCTGGTGACCGTGGAGGTGGTGGCCGTGCTGGCGAAGTTCGCCAGACCCGAGAGCGGAGCTGCCGGGATGACCGGCGCAAGCTGGATGACCTCGCCCACGCTGGCGGTGAAGGCGCCGCTCGTGGCGATGATCGTCCCGGACTGCCCGACGAGTTCGGCCGAGTACATCCCAGGGTCGAACCCCCGGAGCGTGAACTGGGCCAGCTCGTTCACCTCGGCCTGGCCCACGATCTCGCCCGTCAGAAGGTTGCGAATCTGCACCGTGCCGGCGTTCGGGACGAGCTCACCCAGGTGGTTCTGCACGATGCCGTAAATCATGCCCCGGGTGTTGGTGGGCAGGCGCGTGAACGCCCCGCGCTCATCGAGAATCGGCTCGACCACCATCGCCCGCGGCCCGATCGGCTGCAGCAGCGTGGGCAGGTTGCGGATGGGCCCCTGAGCCGACGCGACCTGCGCGCACACGACCACTGCCGCCACTGCGAGGGCGGGGCGCGACAGACGACGGCCGCTGCCGTGCACGCGAGGTGTGATCGTCACCCGGCTTTCATCCTACCATAGGCGGCGTGGCAGACGCCGAGCTCGCCGCGGACCGAGGTCCCGTCGAGCGACTGGTGCATCCCGCGCTCCAACTGAGCCGGCGCGGGTTCGACATCGTGGGCGGGGCCGGCACGCTCGATCGGCTCGCGCGACAGTTCGCCAGTCGGCATGCGGTGCACCTGCCGGGGTTCCTCGCGCCCGACGTGCGCGCGCTCGTCGAGCGCTGGCTGGCGACGGCGGAATGGGATGTGCAGATCCACGACCAGCTGGACCCGCCGTCCGTGCACCTGACGGTCCGCGACCCGGCCCTCCTCTCGTTCTTCACCCTGGCGATGAACGACCGGCGCCTCGTCGAGGCCGTCCGCCACATCGCGGCGATCGAGCGCGTCGGGGCCTGGGAGGGCAACTTCTACCGCATGGACGCCGATTGCGGCCATCACGATACGTGGCACGACGACGCGGACGGCAACCGGCTCGTCGCCATCACCATCAACGTCTCGCCGTCGCCCTTCCAGGGCGGTGAGCTCTCGATGCGCGTCAAGCAGGGCCGCCGGCCGCTCTGGACGTTCGCCAACGTGGGACCCGGCGACGCGCTCCTCTTCCGCCTCGATCGCCGCCTGGAGCACTGGATCCACGACGTGCGCGGTCCGGCCCCGAAGATGGCCGTGGCGGGCTGGTTTCAGCGGGAGCCCGACTTCTGGCGCGATCTGCGCGCCGCGCCGCGGGTCAGCTGAGCACGCCAGCCCAGAAGTCCGGCGCGCTCCGGAACCACCCCACCATGACCAGCCGCGGCGCGGCGCTCGTCACCGGCGTCACGTGGTGCTCGAGGGCCTCCGAGATGCGGAAGAGCACCGCGTCGCCGTAGCCGTGGTTGACCACGTCTGCGAACACCTCCTGCGTATCGGCGTAGCGCATCTGGAGGGCGCCGCCCTCGAAGGGCGTCTCGGAGAGGTTCACGGTCAGTCCGACGCGACGATCCTCGGTCATGTCGTCGTGCCACGGGTAGTAGTGATGCCCGGCCGGCGCGGCCAGCCGCCGGTACGCCCGTCCGCTGAAACAGCGGAGCGGCGTGCACCCGGTCAGCCGCTCGACCGCGCGGAAGAGCGCGGGATCGTTCAGCGCGAGGTACGCCAGCGCGAGCGGTCCGTCGGCCGCCAGCGTGTGCTCGACCTCGAGGCCGTCCTCGACGCGTGCCACGAACGCCGTGTCGGGCAACTGGCGGAAGACCTCGCGCATGTCGGCGCCGAAGAAGCCGGGCAGGCGCACGTGGTGCCGGCGCGCGAAGCTCTCCGCCAGCCGGTCGAACTCGTCCCCCCCGGCGTGCACGCGGAGGCCGCGCCGGGTGACGACGATCGGGGCAGGGACGTCCGGCGGCATGGGTGCTCGCCTCGCTGCACGGGACTAAACCCGCGGGGGGCGTCCCTCGTATCCTAATCGCATGCGCAGGCATCCGGTCTCCCTCCTCGTCCTGGCGGCCCTGCTGGCTGCAGCCGTTCCGAGCCCCGTGTCCGCCCAGACGTGGCGGGCGCTCGTCCGCGGCGTCGTCACCGACGCCACCGGCACCCCCGTGGCCGGTGCGCTCGTCCGGCTCGTGGGCGACGACACCGGCGCCGCGCGCGACGCGCGCACGGCCGACGACGGCGCGTATGTGGTGCCGCTCGTGGCGCCCGGCCGGTACCGCGTCGAGGTGACCGCCCAGGGCTTCAAGCAGGCGCGCCACGATCTCGAGGTCGCGGTGCACGGGGATCACCGCGTCGACGTGCGGCTGGAGCTTGGCGACGTCTCGGAGGTGGTGGACGTGACCGGCCGGAGCGGACAGGCCGAGACGGCGCGCCTGACCTCGACGATCAGGCCGCGCGAGATTGCCGCGCTCCCGCTCGACGGCCGCCACTTCCTCGAGCTGGCCCTGCTCACCGCCGGGGCCGCGCCCGCCGCCCCGGGCTCGGCGCAGTCGGTGCGCGGCGATCTGGCGTTCACGGCCTTCGGCGCCCGCGAGGACTTCAACAGCTACCTGCTCGACGGCGCCGACAACGTCGATCCGAAGCTCAACACCATGGCCGTACGCCCCGCGCTCGAGGCGATTCGCGAGTTCGAGGTGCTCGCGGGCACCTACGACGCCGGCTTCGGCCGCTACGCCGGCGCGCAGATCAACGTCATCACGCGGTCGGGCTCCGACGTGCTGGCAGGGTCGGCCTTCGGGTTTCTGCGCCACGACGCGCTGAACGCCCGCAACGCCTTCGCGCCGGCGACCGAGCCCGCGCCCGTCTACGAGCGGCTGCAGGCGGGCAGCGCCGTCGGCGGCCCCCTCGTGCGCGGCCGGGCCTTCTTCTTTGCGAACTACGAGGGCACCCGGCGGCGGGAGGGCCGCACGCGCCTGACGACGGTGCCGACGCTGGCCGAGCGCGGCGGCGACTTCCGCGCGAGCGCCCTCGTGCCCCGGCATCCGCTCACCGGCCAGCCGCTGGTCGTGCTGCCGCCCGACTTCCAGGATCCGATCGGTCGCGCCATCGCCGGGCTCTATCCGGCGCCGAACCGTCAGGGCGGCAGGGCCAACTTCGTCTCCTCGCCCGTCGAGCGCGACGACCTGCACCACGCCGACGTCCGTCTGGACCGCGTCTGGTCGGGCGGCGGCGATCTCACGGTCCGCTACAGCGTCAACGACCGCGCGCTCGACGAGCCCTTCGCCGGCCCCACGCTTGCGGCCGTGCCCGGGTTCGGCAACGACGTGGGCCGCCGCGCGCACAGCTTCCTCGCCAACGACACCCGCGTGCTGTCGGGATCGTGGCTCAACGAGCTGCGCGTGTCGTTCACCCGCGTCGCCTCGGCGGTCACGCCCGAGCGCGACGGGTCGCCCGTCAACCAGGACGTGGGGCTGCCGGCGCCCCCGGCGCGCGACCGCGGGCTCACTTACATCTCGGTGCTGGGCTACTCGCCGCTCGGCCACGAGATCAACAACCCGCAGGAGAGCACGACGAACTCGTGGGTCGTGTCCGACACGCTCACGTGGTCGCGCGGCGGGCACCTCGTCACGATTGGCGCCGACGCCCGCGTCCTGGGCCAGGACGCGTTCCGCGACGTGCTCAGCCGCGGGCAGATTCTCTTCACGGGCCAGGTCACCGGCAACCCGGTGGCGGACCTGCTCCTCGGCGCCCCGGTGCTGAGCGTCGGCGCCCGGCTCGACAATCGTCAGAAGCTGCGCACGGAGTCGTGGTCGGCCTTCGTCCAGGAGGCATGGCAGGTGAGGCCGACGCTGACGCTCTCGGCCGGGCTTCGCTACGAGCGCATCTCGCCGCCGGTCGACCCCGACGACCGCGCAACGCTCTACGACGCTGCGACCGGGCGCCTCGTGCAGGTGGGCACGAACGGCCTGCCGCGCGCCGGCTACGAGGCCGACACGAACAACGTCGCGCCGCGCGTCGGCCTGGCCTGGATGCCCGGCGACGACGGCCGGACGCTCGTGCGCGGGGGCTACGGGCTGTACTACAGCCAGTCGGCGCTCGCGCCCGGCGAGGCGCTCTACTTCAGCCCGCCGTACTTCGCCGCGACGTTCTACTACCCGGTGCCCGGCCTCTTCACTCTGTCGCTGCGCGATCCGTTCCCGGCGGCGTTTCCCCTGCCGACGCCGCCGTCGTCGCTGGCCATCCAGCGCGACCTGGCGACGCCGTCGCTGCAGCACTGGGACGCCGCCGTGCAGCGGCAGCTCGGGCGCGCGTGGGCCGTCGAGGTGGCCTACGCCGGATCGCGCGGGCGCGACCTGCTGTCGGCGCGCGACGCCAACCAGCCCTCGCCGAGCCCGGTGCCGTTCAACCCGCGCCCGAACCCGCTCTTCTCGGATATCACGCGGCTCGAGTCCCGCGCCCGATCGACATACCACGCGCTCATGCTGACCACCGAGCGCCGCGTCTCCGGCGGCTTCGCGCTGCGCGCCGGCTACACCTGGTCGACGTCGAAGGACGATGCGTCGGCGTTCTTTGCCAGCGCGGGCGATCCCAACTTCCCGCAGGACAGCCACAACCCGGGCGCCGAGTGGGGCCGGTCGAGCTTCGACGTGCGCCATCGCCTGTCGGCGGCCGCCGTGTGGGACCTGCCCTTCCGCGGGTCGCCGCTCGTGGAGGGCTGGCAGGTGAGCGGCGTGCTGACGCTGCAATCCGGACGGCCGTTCACCGTGGCCCTCCTGCCGGATCTCGACAACAGCAACACGGGCCGCTCGTCGCTGGGCTTTGGCGCCAACGACCGGCCGAACGTCACGGGCCCGCCCGCCCTCGACTCGCCGACGGCCGAGCGTTGGTTCAACACGGCCGCCTTCACGCTGCCGCCCTTCGGGTCGTTCGGCAACGCGGGACGGAACATCCTCGACGGGCCCGGGTACGCCGTCGTCAACGCCGCGATCGCGCGCCTGGCGCGCCTGGGCGCGCGCGCCGTCGTCGAGCTGCGCCTCGAGGCGTTCAACCTGCTCAACCGCGCGAACTACGACCTGCCGGACAACTTCCTCGGGTCGCCGACGTTCGGCCAGATCCTGTCCGCGCAGGAGCCGCGGCGCCTTCAGGCGGGCGTGCGTGTGAGGTTCTGACATGCGATACGTGCTTGCGACCATCGGGCTTGGCGGCGTCCTGCTGGCCGGGGCCGGCCACGCCTCGCAGTCGACCGAGGCGCCGTTCCGCGACTCGATCCGCGAAGACCAGCTGCGAGCCGATCTGTTCTTCCTCGCGTCCGATGCGATGCAGGGGCGGCTGACGGACACGCCCACCAACGCGCTCGCAGCCGACTGGGTCCGATCGCGCTTCGAGCGCCTCGGGCTGCGCGGCGGCGGCCACGGCGGGAGCTTCGACCACCGGTACTTCCTCATGACGGCGACGCTCGGCACGGGCAACGAGATGATCGTCGGGCCGGCGGAGGCGGGTCGGGTGGTGCGCCACCTGCGGCTGGGCGAGGACTTCTACCCGCACCGCTTCTCGGCGAGCGCGGCGGCCGAGGGTGAGGTGGTGTTCGCGGGCTTCGGCATCGTGTCGCCGGAGCGGCAGCACGACGACTACAAGACGGCCGTCGCGGGCCGCATTGCGCTCATCCTCGATCGGGAGCCGGGCGTCGACGATCCGGCGAGCGTCTTCGACGGCGTGGTCACCGCCGAGCCCGCGGTGCCCATCAAGAAGGTGCTCGCCGCGCAGGCGAAGGGCGCCATCGGCGTGATGTTCGTGACCGACGTGCACAACCAGGCGGGGCCGCCGGCCAGCTTCGCCGCCGCGGCTGCCGCGTACTGGCCGTCCACACCCCCGCGCATCGAGCGCTACACGCTGTCGGCCTGGGCCGACCGCGTGCGCATCCCGGTGGTGCAGGTGTCGGTGCCGGTGGCCGAGGCGCTGGCCCAGGCGGCGGGGAAGCCGCTCGTCGAGCTGGCGCGATCGGCCGAAGCGCGCGGCGGCGTCACGCCCGTGCCGCTCGGCGGCCCGGTGCGCCTGGAGACGAGCGTGGCGCGTGCCACCGTCGCCGACCGGAGCGTCGTCGCCGTGCTCGAGGGCGGCGATCCCGCGCTCGAGCACGAGTACGTCCTGCTCTCGGCGCACGTCGACCACGACGGCGTCGATCGCGGCAACGTCCTGAACGGCGCTGACGATGACGGGTCGGGCACGGTGGGCCTGATCGAGCTGGCGGAGGCCTTTCAGCTCGCGGCCGAGGCCGGGCGGCGTCCCCGCCGGTCGGTGATCTTCGCGGCGTGGAACTCCGAGGAGCGCGGGCTGCTCGGCGCCTGGGCGTACACGGAAGACCCCATCGTCCCGCTCGACCGCATCGTCGCGGTGCTCAACATGGACATGATCGGCCGCAACGAGGAGGTGCCGGTGGGCGGCGGCGGCCGGTTCCGGGGGTTGGAGCTGCAGACGGGGGAATCGAACGCCAACGCCACGAACGTGCTCGGGACCGTGCGCAGCCCCGCCATCGGCGCGGCGCTCGAACGCGCCAACCGCGGCATCGGGCTGGAGCTGAAGTTCCGCTACGACAACAACGCGTCGAACCTGCTCCGGCGGAGCGACCACTGGCCGTTCATCCAGCGCGGCGTGCCGGCAGTGTGGATCCACACCGGGCTGCACCCCGACTACCACACGATGTACGACGACCCGGAGAAGATCAACTACCCGAAGATGGCGAAGATCCTCCGGATGGTCTACCAGGCGAGCTGGGATCTGGCGAACGCGCCGGAACGGCCGCGGCTGCTGCCCGTCGCCGCCCCATCGGGGCCGAAGTAGCCGCGGGCGTGCCCCGCGGCTCACGGCCCGATCGCGAAGAGGTGCCGGGGCGCCGCGGATGACGATGCGCCCGTTGGCCAGCGCGAGCGACGAGAGGACTGGCTCGTCCACCGGGGATGTCGACGTCACCTCGTGGTCCGCGCCGGCGCGGATGAAGAACGTGTCGCCGCGCTCGCTCGTCAGCAGCACCGACTCGCCGAAGGCCACCGGTGACCCCATGAACGTGGCCGGCTCTGGCACGCGGGCGGCGAGCGTCGGGACGCTCGCGGCGGAGACGGCCGCGATCAGTAAACACGCACCGGTGGAACGGCGTAAACGCTTCATGGGCAATCCCTTGACGCTCGTACGGCGAAGCCGATATCGTCGGCGGAGAGGGCCCGACGGGCCATCGCAACCCATGATCCCGATGAACCTGCTTCGCATTGCCGCCGTGCTCGCCGCACTCGCGGGGACGGTGGCCGTGACGAGCGGCGCTGACTGGCCGGAATGGCGCGGTCCGTCGCGCGATGGCCGATCGACGGAAACCAACCTGCCGGCGCGCTGGTCGCCTCAGGGCGAGAACCTCGCGTGGCGTCTGCCGATTGGCGGCCGCTCGTCGCCGGTCGTGTTCGGCGATCGGCTGTACCTGCTCACCGCCACCGATGGCGGGCCGTCGACGACGCAGGAGCGGCTCGTGGCGGTGGACGCGCCGTCGGGCAGGGTGGTCTGGGAGCGCAGGTTCAGCGTCTATTTGAGCGACGTGCCGCAGCACCGCGCCGCGTGGGCCTCGCCCGCCGTCGATCCCGAGACGGGCACCATCTACGTCTTCACCGTGGGCGCCGAGCTGGCCGCCGTGTCGCCCGAGGGCACGGTGCTGTGGACGCGTTCGCTGCCCGAAGAGTACGGGGCGGTGACGACGCACGGCGGCCGGACGACGTCGCCGATCGTCGAGGGCGACAAGGTCATCCTCAACACGCTCATCCTGGCGTGGGGCGATCTCAACCGCCCGGGCAACCGGTACTTCGCCTTCGACAAGCGGACGGGGCAGACCATCTGGATTGCGTCGCCGCAGGCGCGCCACTACGACACCAACTACTCGATGCCGATCGTCGTGTCGCTTCCCGGCGCGGGCGGCCGCGACCTCGTCCGCGCGATGATCGTCGGCGGCACCGACGGCGCCTTCCATGCGCTGAAGGTGAACACGGGCGAGAAGATCTGGTCCATCGACATCAGCAAGCGCGCCATTCTGAACAGCGCGCTCTTCCGCAACGGCGTCGCGTACTTGACGCACGGCGAGGAGAACCTGGGCACGACGGAGATGGGCATGGTGGCGGCCATCGACGCGACGCGGGCCGGTGAGCTCACGCCGGACGTCTATCGGTGGCGGACCTACGGGTTCCTCCCGACGTTTGCCTCGCCGGTGATGGACGACGAGCGCCTCTACACGGTCGACAACGGCGCCATCGTCGCGGGCTTCGACCTCGAGTCGGGCCGGAAGCTCTGGGAGCGAAGCCTCGGCACGCTGCAGAAGGGCTCGCCGGTGCTGGCCGACGGCAAGCTGTACGTCGGCACCGAGAACGGGAAGTTCTACATTCTCCGGCCGTCCGCGGCCGGTGTCGAGGTGCTCGACGAGGACTGGCTCGGCACGCCGGCCGAGCCCGAGCCGATACTGGCGTCGCCCATCGTGGCCGACGGCCGCGTGTACGTGACGTCGATGGAGGCCACCTACGCCATCGGCGAGCGCCGGCCGCGGACATCCGCGGCGCTGCGCGCCGCCCCGACGGCAGCGCCCGCCGGGGGCGCGCCGGGCCCGGTGACCTGGGTGCAGGTGTACCCCTACGAAGCGCTCCTCGCGCCGGGGGCGACGCAGGCGTTCACCGTCCGCCTCTACAACGCCGATGGCAACCTGGTGCGCACGGCGCCGGCGAGCGACGTGCAGTGGACCGTGGACCGCCTGGCGGGCGCGGTGAGCGCGGCGGGCGTCTACGCGGCGCCGGCGCGCGGATCGTCGGCGGGCTTCGTGAAGGCGACGATTGGCGGCGTGTCGGGCCAGGCCCGCGTCCGCGTCATCGAGCCGCTGCCGTGGACCCTCGACTTCGAGGCGCCGGCCGCGGAGACGCCGCCCGCGTGGTGGACCGGCGCGCCCGGCAAGGTGTTCCAGCGCGAGGTCGACGGCGTCGGTGCCGTGCTGGTCCGGCCGCGCGACGACACCGTCGGGCGCCGCGCCAAGGTGTTGATGGGGCCCTCGACGTGGCACGACTACACGGTGGAGGCCGACGTGCGCGCCACCGTGATGCGCCGCCAGCGCGGCGACGTCGGGCTCATCAACCAGCGCTACGTCCTCGTCCTCTTCGGCAACGGCCAGAAGCTCGAGCTGCATCCCTGGCAGGCGGCTGACGAGATGACGGTGCGCGTACCCTTCAGGTGGGAGGCCGATGCCTGGTACCGCATGAAGCTCCGCGTCGACAATCGCGGCGACGGCACGACGCACGTCCGCGGCAAGGTCTGGCGCGTCGGGGAGCCCGAACCGGAGGCCTGGACCATCGAGAAGGTCGACGCCATTCCGCACCGCGAGGGCAGTCCCGGCATCTACGCCGACGGCATCTCGGAGCTGTACTTCGACAATCTGAAGGTGTACGGCAACGCCGCCGGGGCCACGCGGTAGGCCGGCAGCCGGCGGACACGAGTCGCGACAGCGACGAAGGTAGAACGAACCATGACGCGTGCGGCAATCATCGTGACGGCGGTGCTCCTGGCCTCGGCGGGCGTGTCGGCGGACTGGCCCATGTGGGGCGGCTCGCCCGACCGCAACATGGTCTCGCCCATGAAGGGCCTGCCCACGACGTGGGACGTCAAGACCGGCAAGAACGTCAAGTGGGTCGCCGAGCTCGGGTCGCAGTCCTACGGCAATCCCGTGGTCGCGGGCGGCATCGTCCTCGTCGGCACCAACAACGAGCTCCTGCGCGACCCGAAGCAGGGCGGCGATCGCGGCGTGGTGATGGCCTTCCGCGAGGCCGACGGCACGTTCCTGTGGCAGGCGACGTTCGAGAAGCTCGCCTCGGGCCGCGCCAACGACTGGCCGTACCAGGGCATCGCCAGCTCGCCGCTCGTCATCGACGGCGTGGCGTACTTCGTGTCGAACCGCGGACAGGTGATTGCCGCCGACCTCGACGGCTTTCACGACGGCGTCAACGACGGGCCCTACAAGGACGAGACGCTCACGGGCCGGCACGACCCGGACTTCATCTGGATGTTCGACATGATGGAGGAGGTCGGGGCGTTCCCGCACAACCTGTCGAACTCGTCCCCCGTGGCGCACGGCGATCTTCTCTTCGTGAGCACGTCGAACGGGCAGGACGAGAGCCACGTGAACATCCCGTCGCCCAACGCGCCGGCCATCATCGCCCTCAACCGCCTCACCGGCCAGCTGGTGTGGGAGGACAACTCGGTCGGCGATCGCATCCTGCACGGGCAGTGGTCCACGCCGACGGTGGGGACCATCGGCGGCGTCGTCCAGGTCGTGCACGGACAGGGCGACGGCTGGGTCCGCGGCTACGAGGCCGAGACGGGCAAGAAGCTCTGGGAGTTCGACACGAACCCCAAGGACTCGGTGTGGCCCAAGACGCGCAACGAGCTGATCAGCACGCCGGTCATCTACGACAACGTGGTCTACATCGCCAACGGGCAGGACCCCGAGCACGGCGAGGGCGTCGGGCACGCCTATGCCATCGATGGCACCCGGCGCGGCGACATCACCGAGACGGGCCGCCTCTGGCACTACGAGAAGATCCGGCGCTCGATCTCGACGGCGGCCATCAAGGACGGCCTGCTCTACATTGCGGACTTCAGCGGCTTCCTGCACTGCCTGGATCTCGCGACCGGGCAGCCGTACTGGGTGCACGACATGTTCGCGGCCATCTGGGGCTCGCCGATGATCATCGACGACAAGGTGTACCTCGGCGACGAGGACGGCGACATTGCCGTGCTGCAGCACGGCCGCGAGCTGAAGGTGCTGAGCGAGCAGAACATGGGCAGCTCCGTGTACTCGACCGTGGTGCCGGCCAACGGCATGCTGTTCGTGATGAACCGCAATCAGCTCTACGCGCTCGCCGAGGGCGCCTCCTACGCGCGGCCGTCGGCCCCCTAGCCATGCGGCGGCGGACTTTTCTGTCGCTGCTGGCAGCCGGCGCGCTCGCGCGCACGGGCACCGCGCGGGGAGCGGAGCGGCTGTCCGGGCAGCCCGGCGCCGCCGCGGTGCCGGGCGGCTCGCCCCAGGCTGCCGCGGCCGCGTCGTGGCTCCAGTTCCGGGGGACTCCCGCCCTCACGGGCGTGTCGGCGGCGTCGGTGCCCGACGCGCTCGACCGCGTCTGGGTCTGGGAGGGCGGCGAAGCCGTGGAGTCGTCGCCCGTCGTTGCTGACGGCGTCGTCTATGTCGGGACGGCCACCGGCGAACTGGTCGCGTTGGCGCTCGCGGACGGCGCGCTGCGATGGCGGCGCAAGGTCGGGGAGTCCATCGGCGAGTCGTCGCCGGCGATTGCCGGCGGGCGCGTCTTCATCGGCGACCTCGACGGCGCCCTGCACGCCGTCAGCATCGCCGACGGCCGCGTGGCGTGGACGGCGAGGACGAAGAGCGAGATCAAGTCGTCGCCAGTCGTCGTCGGGTCAACCGTGATGGTCGGGTCGTACGACACCAACCTCTACGCATTCGAGGCGGCGACCGGCGCCCAGCGATGGGTGGTGAAGACCGACAACTACGTGCATGGCACGCCGGCCGTCGTGGACGGGGTCGCCTACTTCGCGGGCTGCGACGAGATCTTCCACGCGGTGCGGGTCGAGGACGGCCGCGAGCTGTTCACCGCCACCGCCACCGCGTACACCGGGGCGTCGGTGGCCATCGCGGGCGGCGTCGCGTACTTCGGGACGTTCGACAACCAGGTCATCGCCTTCGACATCAAGGCGCGCGCGGTCCGGTGGCGCTACGAACACCCCGACCGCAAGTTTCCCTTCTACTCGTCCGCGGCCGTCGCGGACGGGACCGTCTACATCGGCGGGCGCGACCGGATGCTCCACGCCCTCGACGCGGCCACCGGCGCGGCCCGCTGGACCTACATGACGCGCGCCCGCATCGACTCGTCGCCGGCGGTGGCGGGAGGACGGGTCTACGTGGGGTCGAGCGACGGGCGCTTCTACGTGCTCGATCGCGCGAAGGGATCAGTGGTGTGGCAGTACGACGATGGCGGACCGCTCACGTCGTCGCCGGCGATTGCGTCCGGCCGCGTCGTCATCGGATCCGGCGACGGCCGCGTGCTGTGCTTCGGCTAGCGCCCCGAGAGCGACGGCTTGGCGGCGCGCGTCAGCGGAACTCGACGGTCACGACGGGCCCGTTGATCTTCACGCCCTTCACGTCCTTCAGCAGGGGACGCACGGCCCCGAGCGACGCGCCCGGCTTCATCTGGCCCGCGAGCGCCTTGAACCGGGCTTCGTCGGCGACGAGCGCGTTCATGTCGATTTCGACCAGGGTGATGCGCGAGCCGCGCACGTGATCCGCGTTCGTCTTGACGATCGAGCCCGCCACTTCGAGGTCCACGGCGACCTTGAAGCCCTGGAACATCGTCTTCATCATCGCGAAGGCCGCCGGGTCCTGCAGCATCATCATCTCCGGCGAGTCGGCCGGGTCGGCGGCGTCGGCGGATCCGGTGGACTCGTCGATTGCGATAGTGAGGATCGACGTGGCGCCGCTGCGCGCCAGCGTGAAGCGCACCGCGTTGTCGTCGGCGGAGGGCGGCGGGCCGAACGCCCCGCCCCCGGGGCCAGCCATCTGCGGGTCCTGGCTGACCTGGACCTTGTTGATGTCGTCGAAGGCGAAGAGCGCCTTGATGCCCTCGAACCCGCCGGGCGCTTTCACCGGCTCCGACGACACGAAGCGCACGCCGCCCATCCGCTCCGCCTGCCGCTTGATCTCGCTCTCGTTGATGAACGACCCGCTGTTTGCGCCCGCGCCGCCCCCCATGCCCGCGAGCATCGCCTTGAGCGCCTGCGTGTTCATGAGCAGGCTCAGCTCCACCGTTCCGCTGCCGTCCGGCTTTACCGTGATGAGGGTGGCGCTGTTGATGCACCCGCCCGCGACGACGGCGAGAACGGTGAACGCAGCAAGTCGTAGACGCGCCATGGGGTTCTCCTCGGCCGATTCTACTCAAAAAGGTGCCTGGCACCTTTTCCTGTGGAAAAGGTGCCAGGC